>DATGHN010000239.1:0-10808 GCA_035308005.1 Solirubrobacteraceae bacterium | reverse complement strand
GCATGCTCGGCTCGATGGCGCTGGCGCTCTGCCAGGTCGCGGCGGGGCGCGTCGACGGCATGGCGGCGCTGTGGCGCTGCCGCGCGGTCGATGTGGCGGCGGCCCAGCTGATCGTGCGCGAGAGCGGGGGCGTGGTTGCCTTCACGGCCTTCGATGACCCGCTCGAAGCGCCGCTCGATGTCGTCTCGCACTCGCCGATCGTGGCCGCGCGAACGGCGACCGCGCTTGCGGAGCTCGCCACGCTGCCATCATCAGTGGAGTGATCGACTGGGATCTGGTCCGGCGCATCGCCGAGGCGATCGGCGGACAGGCCGGCAATGCGGAGTCGCCGCCCGGCGACATCGCCGCGATCGCGGCCGACGCGCAGACTCGCGTGCTGGCCTACAGCCGCCTCACTCCGTTCGCGCCGCTGCCGGAGCCGGAGATGGTCTCGCGCCAGCAGTGGATCGAGTCGAACATCCGCTCGATGCGGCCGGTCCTCGACCGCGTCGGCGCTCGCGTCGGCGGCGGGATGGGGCTGCTCGGCCGGCCCACTCGCGCGATCACGCGCGCTCTCTTCTCAGCGCAGGTCGGCGGGCTGACGGGCTTCTTGGCTCAGCGCGTGCTCGGCCAGTACGACATGCCGCTGCTCGACACCAGCGGCCCGGCGCGCCTTCTGCTCGTCGGCCCGAACCTCGGCGGCGCGGCCGAGCGCCTCGAAGTCGACGGAGCGCAGCTGCTGCATTGGGTGACGCTTCACGAGATGACGCACGCGGCGCAGTTCGGCTCGGTGCCGTGGCTTCGCCTGCACCTGGCCTCGCTGGTGCGGGAGGTCGTCGACACGCTTGAGGTCAAGGTCGATCCGTCGAAGGGCTTGCGGCTGCCAAGCACGGACGACCTGCGCGGCTGGATCGAGTCGATTCGCCGCGGCGAGCTGGTGACGCTCGTGATCGGGCGCGAGCGGCGCGTCCTGGTCGATCGCATCCAGGCCACGATGGCCGTCGTCGAAGGACACGCCGAGCACGTCATGGACGCCGTCGGCGCCGAGGTTATCCCGACGCAAGCGGAATTGCGGACCGCGCTCGAGCGCCGGCGGATGGCGCGTTCGGGGCCGATGCGGCTGCTCGAGCGGGTTCTCGGCTTCGAGCTCAAGCTGCGCCAATATCGCGACGGAAAGCGCTTTTGCGACGCCGTCGTCAACCAAATCGGCATCGAGGGGCTAAATCGCGTCTGGTCGGCCCCCCATGCGCTGCCGACACTCGCCGAATTGGTCGATCCGGACGCCTGGATCGCCCGCACTGCTGTTCCGTTTGTCACAAAGTAAGGCCTGGTATCCCGCGAAACGGTGGGCCAGACCGGGCGACAGCAGACTGACTTGTTACAATCTTGGTCGAGCCCTTGGCAAACAGATGTTCGCTGCTATGATATATTAAGCTGGTGTTGAGTTGGACGTTGTAGGGTTGGCTTCGCAAGCCAAGAGAGAGCGCCAGATGGTTGGCAGCAAGACAAGCAGGGGGAGATCGCAGGGCCCGCTCGAGCGGCGCGCCAAGCGTGTGCGCGGCCTGGGTGGGGGATCGACCCGAGACGCAAGCGTCGAGCGCGCCCGCCAGGCCCGGCGTGGCCTTGTAACGGAAAGCTCAAGTAAACCCCAGCACCTGCCGAAGGCTTCTTCATAACAGCTTCCCCCGCCGGCCGCAGGAGACGGCCGAACCGGGACAGTCTGCCGGCCACATACCCCGCCGGCAGGTAGGACCCTCTCCTCCCTCGACTTCCGGGGCGTCTTGTAAAAGGCGTCCCGGAGGTCTTTTTAAGGGGTTCTTCGAACCCCTTAAAAAGACTGCTGCTGCGTGGTTGGCGTGCCCTCCGATTGGTTGGTCAGCACTGCCTTGGGGCTCTGGCGTGGGCCAGTCCGGTTCGGGGCCGTTTTCAGTTGAGGGTTGTTTTGGGGTTTTGCGCCACCTTTAGCGGCTTGGGAGGTGGACGGTTGGGGCCGATATGGGGGTATGCCTTGGAGCGTTTTTGTGGCGCTTAGCTTCTTGAGTGGGGTCGTGTTCTCGCCTCGCTGGAGCGTGGTGGTTTGGCCGGCGGCGGCGATCTCGGCAGGCGCTACGGCTGTGCTGACGTCGCAGCCGCGTTATGACGTGCACGGCTTCGGCTACTTCGTGGGTGTGGCCGTTGCGCTTCTGTGCGTCGCGGCGTGGCTGCTCGCGCGGCTCCTTCGCGCCGCCGCGCTGCGCGGCATGCACCGCGTCTAGCTAGATCTTCTCGGCGAGGAACTGAAGTGTCAGGCTGCGGAAGGCCTCGGGCGTCTCGAGCGGCGCCAGGTGGCCGGCGCCCCGAATCGTTTCGTGGCGGGCGTCGGGAAGCGAATCGGCGAGGAACTGCGCGCCCTGGATGAAGTCCGCCATGTCGCGGTCGCCGGCGGCGATCAGCGCCGGTGCGCTGACTCGCGAGAGCGACGCCGCGTCGTCCTCGATCGGATCCTGGCTGAGCGGCGCGGGCGGTTCGCCGTTCTGGAGCTCAAACGCGCGGCGTTGCATCGTCGCGATCAGCGCGCGCAGCTCGCTCGGCGCATCCGGCTGCGTCCAGGCGTCGACGACGACTCGCACGGCGGCCTCGACGTCGCCCTGATCGAGCGCAGCCTGCTCCTCGTGCCAGACGTGCAAAAGCTCGCGGCTGGCTTCCATCCACGGCGCCGGCGCGGAGATCAGCACGAGCGCCGACACGCGCTCAGGCGCCACCAGCGCGGCACGCAGCGCGACGGCTCCGCCGAAGGAGTTGCCGACGAGCGCGGCGCGCTCGATCGCCAGCTCATCGAGCGTTTGAAGCACGTCCGCCCACGGCGCCTGCGGGTGCTCGGGGAGCTCGGCGTCGCCGTAGCCGGGTAGGTCGACGGCGACCGTGCGGTAGCCCGCGGCGGCGAACGGCTCGAGCTGCGCGCGCCACATTCGCCGGTCGGCGATCCCCGCGTGCAGGAGGACGACCGCCTGTCCGCTCCCTGACTCATCGTGCGGAAGCATGCGGCGCCCACACTAGCGGTCGACTCTTCTCTGCGAGAATGTGGGCGTGCCCACCGTTGAGGAGATCCGCAAGGCGCTCGAAGTCGTCATCGACCCCGAGCTGCACCGCTCGATCGTCGAGCTCGACATGGTCCGCACCATCGACCCACGGCCGGGCGGCGAGGTCGCGGTGACCGTGTCGCTCACGACCGCCGGCTGCCCGATCCGCAGCCATTTCCAGACCGGCGTGCGCGACGCCGTGATGAGCCTCGAGGGCGTGACATCGGTGAGCGTCGACTTCGACGTGCTCAACGACGAGCAGAAGGCGGCGCTGCGGCGGACGCTCGGCCGCGACGAGCTGCCCGACGGCGCGCTCGCGCTGGTCGAGAACGTCGTCTGCATCGGCTCCGGCAAGGGCGGCGTCGGCAAGTCGACCCTGACCGCCGAGATCGCCGCCGCGCTGACCGCGGAGGGTCGCCGCGTCGGCGTCCTCGACGCCGACGTCTGGGGCTACTCGATCCCGCGGATGCTCGGCCTCGGCGCCCAGCGCCCGTCGGTTTCGGCGGAGCGCAAGATCATCCCGCTCGACGCGGGCGGCATCAGCGTGATGTCGATCGGCTTCTTCGTCGAGGAGGATTCGGCCGTCGTCTGGCGCGGACCGATGCTCCACAAGGCGCTCAAGCAGTTCCTCGAGGACGTCGACTGGGGCGCTCTCGACTTCCTCCTGATCGACCTTCCCCCCGGCACCGGCGACGTCTCGATGACGCTCTCGCAGCTGCTCCCGCAGGCGACGTTCGTGATCGTCACGACGCCCCAGCCGGCTGCCCAGCGCGTCGCGCGCCGTGCGGCCGAGATGGCGAACAAGGTGTCGCTCGAGATCGCCGGCGTGATCGAGAACATGAGCAGCTTCGTCACGCCCGCCGGCGAGCGCTTCACGATCTTCGGCGAAGGCGGCGGCCAGGAGCTCGCGGACGAGCTCGACGTGCCGCTGCTCGCCAAGGTGCCGCTGACGATGCCGCTGCGCGTGTCCTCGGACTCCGGCTCGCCGCTTGTCTACGACGACCCCGACGACCCCGCGTCGCAGGCGATCCGCCAAGCCGCGCGCGGCCTGATCGCGCTCGCACCCGCGCCGCGCCACGCGACGCCGCCGCAGCCCGTCGGCCTCGCGCTGCCGATGGCCGGCTGAGCGTCATCTTTTTCACACGGACGCGCCGAGCGGGTCTACATTGGGCGCGTGGAGACGCTGCGCGAGTTCAAGAACTTCATCGCGCGGGGAAATGTCGTCGACCTGGCGATCGCGGTTGTCCTCGGCGTCGCGTTCGCGGCGCTGGTGAAGGCGTTCGTCGCCGACATCCTCACACCGATCATCGCGATGATCTTCGGGTCGCATGACTTCAGCGCGCTGAGCTTCACGATCAACGGGAGCCATTTCCTCTACGGCGACTTCATCAACAACGTCATCACGTTTGTGAGCGTCGCTGCGGCGGTCTTCTTCTTCGTCGTCAAGCCGCTCAACGCGCTCGCCGCCCGCCGCGCGAAGGGCGCGCCCGATGACACCGACACGCGCGCCTGCACCGAGTGCCTCTCGGACATCCCGAAGGCCGCGCGCCGCTGCGCTTTCTGCACCGCACAGCAGACGCCGGTCGCCGACGTCGCGCCCGCGGCAGGTTAGTTTCGTCCCCGGCGACGCTCGGCGGCGGCTGCTAGGCTCGGTCGCTGACCGACCGGCCGGCTGAGGGGACGCAGGTCGCGACGCTCAGAGCCGCCCGATGCCCAAACGCCTGATTGCAACACTCGCACTGCTGGCCGCGATTCTGGTCGGGATCCTGGCTGCTGCGACCGGCCAAGCCGTTCCGGCCGCCCGCGCAGACACGGGGTCAACCGGGTCAACCGGGCCCACGGGGCCAACGGGACCGCCACCACCACCTCCTCCTTCTTGCGGGCCTGTTTGCTGGGCCACGGCATCGCCCCAAGTTAACGCCGACTGCTCGGCCGCCAACCCCTGCGCGCTTCAGACCGCGATCGACGATGCCCAGTCGGGCGACACGATCGAGGTCCTCGTCGGCTCGTACTCCGGCCCTGTCAGCGACGGCGGCATGGCGCTCAAGTTCGTGGGCAGCGGGGGCCAGCCGGAGATCTTCGGTACTGGTGCGAGCGTCGTTTCGCTGCAAACGGCGGGCTCAAGCCTCGAGCACATCTACGTCGATAACGCCGATCCGGCCGGGACCGGGACTGCCCTCTCGCTCAGCGGCGGCGCCACAGCCGATCGGGTCATCGCCACGGCGGCCGGGCAGGCCTGCACGTTCGGCGGCGGTGTGACCTTCACCGACAGCGTCTGCTCGTCGACGCAACCAGGAGTCGCGGTGCTCCAAACCACGGGCTCCAACACGCTGCGAAACGACGACATCTGGGGTGCTGGCGAACAGTACGGCGTGGAGGGCACCTCCGGCGGAGGGGTGAACGGCAGTGACACCGTCATCAACACGATCATCAGCTCGGGCGGCGGCGACGACCTTTACGCGAGCGGCTCGTTCGGGACGACGATGACCATAACCGCCAGCTACTCGAACTTTGCCACCATGGCGAACGCCCCCGGCGGGACCATTGTTACCGACCCAACCGACCAGCAGAAGCCACCGGCCCTTGTCAATCCGGCAAACGGCCAGTTTGAGGAGCAGCAGACTTCGCCGACCATCGGCGCGGGCAGCGACAGCCCGTCCAACGGCTCTTTCGACCTCGACGGCAACTCCCGCGAGACGACGACAGCCTGGCAATTCTCCTACGGTCTGACGACCGCAGTCGGTACCGCGACGCCAATGTCTCCGCAGTCGTTCTCGACGACCGACATCGGCGCCGAGCAGAGCCAGGCGGCCCCTTCCGCGACGACCACCGGCGCACTCGCGATCACGGAGGACTCGGCGACGCTGTCCGGCACGGTCATGCCCGGCGGCTCGGCGAGCTCCTTTGCGCATTCTGTACAGGCGGGCGCGAGCGGCCTCATCGAGGGAGACACGTATTACTTTGAGCTCGTTGCGAGCAACCCGAACGGCTCCTATACGAGCGGACAGGGCTCATTCACCACAGGCACGGCTGCGACCGGCGGAGTCGGTAGCAACGGGCCGGGCGGGGGCGGCGGCGGCTTTGCGGGGGGCGGATTTGGCTTCACCGGCTTCCCGGGCTCCGGGAACAACGGCGGCACCAACCCGGGCTCGAGCGGCCCAACAGCGGGGATCGCCTCGGTAAGCGAGACCTCAGTGCGGGCGTCAGGCAACATCGCCTCGCTCACGATCGCCTGTAACGGCCCGACGTCCTGCAGTGGAAAGCTTCAGATCGACGCCGTGCTCCTCACAAACAAGACGGTCCACGGCAAACTGGTGCAGGTGCATAAGGTCATCGTCCTCGCCACGGGGACCTACTCGGTCGCGGCGAATTCGCGGGCCAAGGCAAAGCTTCACCTCAAGCCGCTGAGCCTCAGCTTGTTCAAGACGCATGCCAAGCTGCCTGGCTTCCTCGAGATCACGCCGACCAACGGAAACGTCGGCGAGCAGAACCTGACCCTCACCGCTCCGCTCAAGCACACCAGGGCCAAGCCGAAGCCGAAACAGAAGAAGTAGCCCGCCGCGGCGGCGGCGCTCAGGTGTTCTTGTAGTAGTCCGCGTTCAGCTGCGCGAAGCGCGCCCACTCGTCGGGCAGCTGATCCTCCGCGAAGCAGGCATCGACAGGGCAGGCCTCGACGCACGCGTCGCAGTCGATGCACTCATCCGGATCGATGTAGAGCATCTCGACGGCGTCATACCCCGGCTCCTCCGGAGTCGGATGAATGCAGTCGACCGGGCAGACCTCGACACATGAGTTGTCCTTCGTGCCGATGCACGGCTCGGCGATCACATAGGCCATGGGCTGTTCTTGTCCTTGTTTCGCGGGGTGGGACGGCCGAAACAATTCTATGCGCCGAGTCCGTTGCGCGGAGGGATAGTCTGGATCGATGCTCCTGCTCACCGGCGCGACCGGCCTCGTCGGCGGCGCGCTGCGCCGCCGTCTGATCGCTTCCGAGGTGCCGATCCGCTGCCTCGTGCGCGACCCGCGACGCCTCGGTGAGGACCGCGTCCGCGTGCAGATCGCACTCGGCGACCTCGCCGATCCACCCTCGTTTCGAAACGCCCTGCGCGGCGTCGATACGGTTGTTCACCTGGCGGCGACGATCCGCGATCAGCCGCAGGGATCGATCGAGGAGCTGTCCGGGATCGCCACCTGGCGCCTCGTCGAGGCGGCGCAGCGGGCGGGTGTCGAGCGCTTCGTGTTCTTCAGCGCGCTCGGCGCGAGCACCCAAAGCCGCGCCCGGCTGCTGCGCGCGAAGGCGCTCGCCGAGGACGCGGTGCGCGAGAGCGACCTGCGCTCGATCGTCTTCGCGCCATCGATCATCTACGCCCCCGGAGACCCCTACATGACGCTGCTCGCGCGGCTCTCGCTTCTGCCGTGGGCGATGCCGTTCTCCGGTCGCGGCCGCGCCCGCTACGCACCGGTCTGGGTCTCAGACGTCGCGGACTGCGTGATGAGCGCCCTGGCGCGCGAGGGAACCGGCGACGCGCGCTACGAGCTGGCCGGACCGGAGGTCCTCACGCACGAGGAGATAGTCCGCCTCGCGCTTACGTCCTTCGGCCGCCGCCGGCGGCTGATCCACATCCCGACGCCGATCGTCGCGCGGGTCCTGCGCATCGCCGAGCGGCTGATGGGCCCGGACGCCTTCGCCACCTGGGATGAGGCGGAGCTGATGGAGGTCTCGATGCTTCCGGTCAACGGCTCAGCCGACATCGCGGCGCTCGGCGTCGCGGCGCGCACGATGTCCTCGGTGCTGAAGCTCAGCTGACCGCCGGACGCGCGGTGTGCGGCGGACCGGCCGCCTCGAGCGCCGCCGCGAACGCCAGCAGATCACCTTCGCTCGCGGGGCGGCCGACGAGCTGGACTCCCAGCGGCAGGCCGTCCTCGCCTTCAAACAGCGGGAGCGACAGCGCCGGCAGGCCGCTCAGGTTGAAGATCGCCGTGAACGGCGTGAAGTAGCCGGAGCGGCGGAACGTCTCCCAGCCCTGCGGCGAGGCGGTGTCCAGTTCGCCCAGCGGAAGCGGTCGCTTGGCGAGTGAGGGGGTGATCAGGACGTCGTAGGGAGTGAGGCTCGCGACGAGCGCGCGCATCGCGAAGTGCAGCTGGGTCTCGATCAGCTGGTAGTCGACCGCGCCGATCTGGGAGGCGCGCTGGAAGATCGCCCAGCTCATCGGCTCGACGTCGGAGCGCATCGGCGCCGTTTGCCCGACGACGACAGCGGAGGAGCGGATCCCTACGGCGACCTGGACGGCGAAGTAGTCGAGGAAGCGCTCGACGAGCCCCTCCGTCTGCCAGGGCGGATCAAACGCCTCGACGTGGTGGCCGAGCGACTCGGCGATCGCGCAGGCGCGCTCGACTGCCCCCCCGCAGAGGGGGTCCACTTCGGCGTCGGCAATCGGCGGCTGCAGCGTGTAGGCCACGCGTAGACCGGCGGGTGCGGTGGCGGCCGTCGTGGCAAACGGCTCGGCCGGCGGCGGCGCGGCGGCGGCGTCACCGGTGACGTAGCCGGCGAGGACGTCGAGCAGCGCCGCGGTCTCGCCGACCGTGCGCGTCAGCACACCGTCGATCACAAGCTGAGAGGCGCCGAGATCGGGGGATGTTGAGACGCGGTGACGCGCCGCCTTAAGGCCGACGAGACCGCAGCAGGCGGCCGGGATCCGCAGCGACCCGCCGCCGTCGTTGCCGTGAGCGATCGGGACCATGCCCGCCGCGACAGCCGCCGCCGATCCACCTGAGGAGCCGCCCGGCGTCCGCGTGGGATCCCAGGGGTTGCGCGACGGGCCGTATTCGAGCGGCTCGGTCACCGGCAGGATCCCGTACTCCGGCGGCTTGGTCGTGCCGACGATCACGAAACCGGCCGCGCGCAGGCGTGCAACCGCGTTGTGGTCATAGGGGGCGACGTAGTCGCGCATGAGCCTGCAGCCATGCGTCAGGCGCAGCCCGGCGACGGCGCGATTGTTCTTGATCGCGATCGGCACGCCGGCGAACGGGCGGGGGTCCCCGGGAGCGATCGCGGAAGCCGCTTGCAGGGCGCCCTCGCGGTCGACCTGGATGAACGCGCCGAGCTTCGGATCGAGTGCCTCGATGCGCTCGAGCGAGAGCTCGGTCAGCTCACGCGCGGCGATCGCGCCGTCGCGGACGAGCGCCGCGAGCTCGTCGACGGGCTTGAACATCAACTCGGCGCTCACAGGGCTCGCAGGCTACAGGCGCAGGGGTGAGCACGTAGAGTGCAAGCAGTGAACGCGCAGGACGAGGTGCGATCGGGACTCGAGGGCGTGATCGCCTTCGCGACCGAGATCGCAGAGCCCGACCGCGACGGCGGCGCGCTTCGATACCGCGGCGTCGACATCGAGGAACTGGTCGGAAGCGTTCCCTACGAGCGGGTCTGGGGACTGCTCGTTGACGGAGCCTTTGAGCCCGGACTGGCGCTCGACGAGCGGATCGACCTGCCCCTTCGCACCGGCGACGTGCGAGTCGACGTGCAGGCCGCGCTCGCCACGCTCGCTACGAGCTGGAAGCTCGGTCAGGTGATCGACATCGACGACCGCCAGACGCGCGACGACCTCGCGAGGGTGTCGGCGGCGGCGCTGTCGTTTGTCGCCCAGTCGGCTCGGGGCTCCGACCACGTCGTCCCGGCGAGCGAGCTCGACGGCGCCGGCGGCGCCGCAGAGCGCTTTCTCATCGAGTGGCGCGGCGAAGCCGACCCCGCGCACGCCAAGGCTGTGGACGCCTACTGGGTCTCGGCGGCCGAGCACGGAATGAACGCCTCGACCTTCACGGCGCGAGTCGTCGCCTCGACCGGCGCCGATGTCGCCGCGGCGCTGTCGGCGGGCCTCGGCGCGCTGTCGGGACCGCTCCACGGCGGCGCCCCCTCGCGCGTGTTGAAGATGCTCGATGAGGTCGCCGCGACAGGCGACGCGAAGAGATGGGTCGTCGACGCGCTCGACCGCGGCGAGCGGCTGATGGGCTTTGGCCACCGCGTCTACCGCGCTGAGGACCCCCGCGCGCGCGTCCTGCGCCGCACGGCGCGCGAGCTCGGCGCCGAGCGCCTCGAGGTCGCCGAGGCGCTAGAGGAGGCGGCGCTCGCCGAGCTTGCCGCGCGACGCCCCGACCGCGTGCTCGCCACCAACGTCGAGTTCTGGTCGGCGGTCGTCTTGGACTTCGCCCGGATCCCGCCAGACCTTTTCACGCCGATGTTCGCCTGCGCGCGGACCGGCGGCTGGTCGGCGCACGTACTCGAGCAGAAGCGCGAGGGGCGCCTGATCCGGCCGAGCGCGAAGTACGTCGGGGAGAGCGCTCGCGGTATCGAGTCGGTCGCCGGCTAGGGCCCGCGAGCGCACAACGCAAAGGGCCCCGACTTTCGCCGGGGCCCTCCGCAAACTCCAAACGCCCGGGGGCGCTTCTTACATCATGCCGCCCATGTCGGGCATGCCACCGCCGCCACCGCCGTGGCTCTCCTCCGGCATCTCGGCGACGATCGCCTCGGTCGTGAGGATGTTCTTGGCGATCGACGCGGCGTTCTGCAGCGCCGAGCGCGTGACCATAGCGGGATCGATCACGCCGGCCGCGACGAGATCGACGATCTCGTTGGTCGCGGCGTTCAGGCCCCAGCCCTTCTTTGCCTTGCGAACCTCGTTGACGACGACCGAGCCCTCGAGACCGGCGTTCTCGGCGATCTGACGGAGCGGCTCCTCGAGCGCGCGCAGCACGATCTTCGCCCCCGTCTTCTCA
>DATGHN010000238.1:0-2533 GCA_035308005.1 Solirubrobacteraceae bacterium | reverse complement strand
GATCCGCGCAGCTGGCTGACGGACCCGCACGATGCGGGGACAGCGATGGCCGGCGGCGTCGACACCGACCGCTTCACCGCGGGCGTCGACACGCAGAAGCTCTTCTCCGACCTCTCCGCGCTGATCACGCGCCGCCTGTCCGGCGCAACCGGCGCGAGTGGCCCGGCTTCGAACCTCAGCTCCGAGCTCCAGCTCGTCGCCTCCGCGATCACCTCGGCCCGGCTCGATGTCTACACCGGCGTCGCCGACCACGTGGTCCGCCGCGTGCACGTCCTCGTGGCCTTCAAGGTGCCGAGCATCGCCAGCAGCTTCGTGGGCGGCCTGACCGGGGGCTCGCTCGACTTCGACGCGACGCTCACGCAGCTGAACGCCGCGCAGACCGTCACCGCGCCGGCGAATGCGCAGCCCTTCAGCGCGATCCGGGGCGCGCTGCGCCGGCTCGAGCTCGGGCTCGGCGCGAGCCCCCTCGCCCGGTTGCCGCTGAGCACGCTGGGCTGAGCGGCCCCCGCGGCGATGGTCGACTTCGCGCTGAGCGACGAGCAGCTCGCGCTCCAGGAGCTGGCTCACGACTTCGCGGAGCGGGAGATCCGGCCGGTTGCGTGGGAGCTCGACCGCGACTCGACGTTCCCGCTCGAGCTGATCGCGCGCGCCCACGGCGTCGGCCTGATGAACCTCCACATCCCGGAGGAGTTCGGCGGGGCGGGCCTGGGCTACCTTGACGCGGCGCTGATCGAGGAGGAGCTCGCGTGGGGGTGCTCCGGCGTGCAGACCTCGCTGGGCGCCAACAGCCTGGCGCTCACGCCGCTGCTGCTGGCGGGTTCCGAGTCGCTGCGCCGTCGCTACCTCGAGCGGTTCGCCGCCTCCCCGGTGCTCGCTTCGTTCTGCCTGACCGAGCCGGCGGCCGGCTCGGACGTGGCGGCGATCTCCACGCGGGCCGTCCGCCGCGGCAGCGCCTACGTGATCAGCGGGTCGAAGTGCTTCATCACCAACGGCGGATACGCCGATCTCTACGTCGTCTTCGCCAAGACCGATCCGGAGGCCGGTCGCCGCGGGCTCTCCTGTTTTCTGGTTCCGCGGGACGCCGGCGTCGTCGTCGACGGCCACGAGGACAAGATGGGGCAGCGGGCGTCGAACACCTCGACCGTCACCTTCCCGGACGTCGAGATTCCCGCCGACCACCTGATCGGCGAGGAGAACGCGGGCTTTCGCATCGCGATGGCCACGCTCGACCGCACGCGCCCCGGCGCCGCGGCGATGGCGACAGGGGTCGCGCGCGCGGCGTACGAGTTCGCCGTGTCCTACGCGCGCGAGCGCGTCCAGTTCGGCGTCCCGATCGCGTCCCACCAGGCGATCCAGTTCATGATCGCGGACATGGCCACCGAGATCGACGCGGCCCGCCTGCTGACCTGGCGCTCGGCGGTTGCCGTCGACGGCGGCGCCCGCGCCACGCTCGAGTCCTCGCATGCCAAGCGCTTCGCCGCGGACGTCGCAATGCGTGTGACGACCGACGCCGTCCAGGTGTACGGCGGCTACGGCTACATCAAGGACTATCCCGTCGAGAAGCTGATGCGCGACGCGAAGATCCTGCAGCTCTACGAGGGCACCGCCCAGATCCAGCGCATCGTGATCGCCCGCGAGATCTTCGCCTCAGGGTAGTCGCACGAGCATCGGCCCGCTGTAGCCGGCGACGTGCGCACCCTCGACCGGGAGCGCAAGCGCGCGGAAGAAGCCGCCGCTGTGCAGGGAGATCGTCTTCGCGAAGCGCACGATGCCGGCGACCGATGTCGAGGACGCCACGGTTCCCCCGACGACCTTCCAGGCCGTGCCGATCAGGCGCTCGATGGCGATGCGCGAGCCCGGCTCCGCCGGCGCGATCGTCCCGCTGAACCGGACCGCAGGATGACGATGGGTCCCGGCCGAGCGCGTCTGCAGCGTCACGCCGAGCGAAACGGAGACGACGACGGCGGCCGAAGCGACCCTTCCCGCGACCACTCGGTACTGGGTGTTCAGCGCGAGGCCGAGCTCGTTGAAGACAAAGCTGCCGTTGGCGAGCGTCAGCTCCGGGTTCCCGAGGTCGCTGAAGCCGGCGGTGTAGGGGAACTGCTCCTGCTGGAGCTGCACGGGCGCGTTCGCGCTGCCGGTCCCCGAGAGCGTGCCCTCGATGGTCACGGCCCCGCCCACGGCGACCGGATTGGGCGCGCCGGTGATCGCCAGCGCGAGCGGGATCTTCGCCGTCGCCACGGCGCGGTCGGCGCCGAGTGCCGTGCCGCTGGCGTTCGTCGCGACGATCCGGTAGTGGTAGACGGTCGCCGCCGTCAGGCCCGTGAGCCCGATCGCGATCGGGACGGCCTTGGCGCCCGCTGCGATCTCGGTCGGCGCGGACTGCGCGCCGTACTTGTCCGTCGTCCCGTACTGGAAGTAGACGACGGTGGCCGAGCTGTGCGGGTTGACCGTCGCCGATACGGTGGCCGAGTTGTAGGTGATCGCCGTGGCGGGCCCTGTCGTGACGGCCGGGACGGCCGCCAACGCGCTC
>DATGHN010000237.1:0-6719 GCA_035308005.1 Solirubrobacteraceae bacterium | reverse complement strand
ACTCGAAGCCCCGCGACGGCCTCATCGGCGACCATCGCGTCGATCAGGTCCGCGTAGTGGGCGGCGACACCGGCGGTGTCGCTGCTGCGCCCGGCCCAGGCGAGACACGCCGCCGTCGGGCCCTTCAGCACCTCGCCGCCGACAAACGGGCTGACCGCGATCACCGGGACGCTGGCTGTCTCGATCGCCTCGCGGATCGCCGCCACGGCAAGGATCGGCCCGATCGAGAGGATCGGGTTGGAGGGGCCGATCACGATCGTCTCAGCGGCGGCGAGCGCCGCGAGCGCCGCCGGCGCGCCGGCGGCCGTCGCGGCTCCCTCGTAGACGACGTCGTCGATCGGCGCGGCGCCGCGCGCGCCGATCAGGAACTCGTGAAGCGTCAGCACGCGCTCACCGCTTCGCACGTTCGTGCGGACGCGGTCGTCGCTCATCGGGATGACCGCGGCGTCGACGCCGAGCGCCCTGGCGATGACGGCGTGGGCCTCGCTCAGCGTCGCCCCGTCTTCCAGAAGCCTGCGCCGTTCGAGGCACAGCGCGAGGTCGCGGTCGCCGAGTGAGAACGACGTGTCGCGCCCGAGCGAGCGGAGCATCTCCATCGCCGCGAAGGTGTCACCCTCGAGGCCCCAGCCGCGTTCTGAGTCGATGCGATCTGCGAGCCAGAAGGTGATCAGGTCCGGGTCCGGGGACACGTAGGCGCCGTGGATCTCGGTGTCATCGCCGGTGTTGGCGATCACGGCGAGCTCCGTTCCGAGCAGCTCGTAGAGGCCCCGCGCGAGCTTCGCCCCGCCGGTGCCGCCCGACAGCAGCGCGACGCTCACCAGAGCGTGTCGGGCAGACCGGTCAGGCGAATCCCGGCGTGCGCCTTGTGGCGCACGTTGACCGAGATCAGGAGCGCCGTGAGCGACTCGGTGATGCGAGCCATCTCGAGGCGGCCCGCGTCGACGCAGCGCAGGCCGGCGATGCGGCCGATCACCGCGGCCGCGCGCGCCTTGTCCTCGCGGCGGTCGCCGGCGAGCAGGACGTCCTCGTCGAGGGTGTGCGCGAGGTTGACCAGCGTTGCGGCGGCGACGGTGTGGAGCGCCGCGACGACGGCGACGCCCTCGCCGACGAGCTCCTGCGCCTGCTGGGCCGCCGAGCCCTGCCAGACGCCGAGCATCCGCGTCGGCTTTCCGCCGACCGACGCGGCGAGCGGGACGGTCGCGTCGATCAGAAGCTGCCCGGCGCGCATCGACTCGGCGATCCCGGCGACCGTCTCCTGGTGGCTTCGGAACGGCACGCTCAGGATGACGATCTCATTGGCCGCCGCCGCGGCGGCGTTCTCGAGCCCCTCAAGGCGTCCGTCGGGCACCGCTTCCAGTGCCCGCGTCACGGTCTCCTGCGCTCGCGAAGCCTCGCGTGAGCCGATCGTCACGGCGACGCCAGCGGTGGCCAGGCGCACCGCGAGGCCGAAGCCGAGGGCGCCCGATGCGCCGATGATCGTGACGGAGCTGTCGGGCGCAGACACGGGCCGCTGAGTATATGGACGGCCTACGGGCTGGCTGTCTGCGTGTAGCGGTGGGCGTCGAAGCGCGCGAGCTTCGGGAACGCCGCGACGACGACGCCGACTCCCGCCAGGCAGGCGAGGCCCCCGCTCAGGACTGAGAAGCGCGGCGTCGTCGCCGAGGCGACCAGCCCCGATTCGATGTCGCCGAGGCGCGCACCGCCGATCACGACAAGCAGAAACGTCGACGTCATGCGCCCGCGCATCTCGTCCGTCGTGACGAGTTGCGCGATCGTCGTGCGACAGACCGCGCTGATGCTGTCGGCGCCGCCGGCCACGGCGAGCAGGATGGCGGCGACCACGATGCTCGTCGTCAGCGCCGTCGTCGCGATCGCCGCTCCCCAGACGACGACCATCGCGATCGTGATTCGCCCGATCCAGCGCGCGCTGGCCAGCCACGAGTTCGACAGCGCCGCTACCGCGGCGCCGGCCGCGACCGAGGCGTAGAGGAAGCCGGCGCCCGCGGCCCCGGCATGGAAGACGTGCAGCGACAGCGGCGCGAAGAGGACGCGCGGCATGCCGAATGTCATCGCGAAGAGGTCGATCACGAAGCTTCCGATCAGAGCCTCGCTGGAGCGTGCGAAGCGCAGGCCGGCCTTGACCGAAGCGAAGATCGGCTCGCTCGACACGGAGTGCGGATGCTGCGGTGAGATCGTCAGCGCGGCGTAGACCGTGACGAGCACGCTGACGGCGTCGGCGGCGTAGACCCAGCCAACCCCGGCGGCGCCGATCACGACTCCGGCGATGCCCGGGCCGACGATCGCCGTGACCTGGTTCATCCCGAAGTTGAACGCGATCGCCGAGCGCAGCCACTCGCCGGCGAGGCTCGCGGTCATCGAGGAGCGCGCGATCGAGTCGAGCGTGCTCGATCCGGCAAGGAGCGCCGCCAGGACGAATATCGCGGCGACCGGCGGATGACCGGCGAACGCCAGCACTGCCAGCAGCGTCGCGCCCACAAGCGTCGCGGCCTGCGCGACGAGGAGGATCCGCCGGCGGTCCATGCGGTCCGCCAGCGCGCCGCCGAACAGCGCGACAACGACCATCGGGACGAGCTCGGCCGCGCCGATCAGCCCGACAAGCGCCGTCGAGCCGGTCAGCAGGTAGACCTGCACCGGCACCGCCACGAGCGCGGCCTGACTGCCGAGCCCGGAGACGATCGCCCCGATCTCGATCACGCGAAAGTCGCGCGAGCGCTGGAGCGCAGTGATATCGGGCTTGAGCTTGGCGAGCAGCGCCACCGGACGGGGCATCCTCGCAGGTGGTCCGGGTAGTGTCTGAGGCGTGCCCGAAATGCCCGAGCTTCGCGCGTCAGACAGCGACCGCGAGCGAGCGGCGGCGGACCTGCGCGACCACTACGCCGCCGGCCGCCTGAGCTCGGCGGAGCTCAGCGAGCGCCTCGACGCCGCCTACGCCGCGACGACCGTCTCGGCGCTTGCGGAGCTGCGCGCCGACCTCCCCGACCCGCGTCCGCTGCCGGCGGTGCCGGCGCCGCGCGATCTCGCGCGCCGGCGCGTCATGCAGGACGCGGGCGCGGTGGTGATCCTCGACATCGGCTGCGTGGTGGTCTGGGCGGCCACCGGCGCGAACGGCTCGTTCTGGCCGATGTGGGTGATCCTCGTCTCGGCATTTCGCCTCGCGCGCGATGCCTGGCGCCTGCTCGGTCCGGCGGGCGAGCCGAGCGCCGCTCACGTGCGGCGCCACGGCCGTTCGCGCGGCCCGTGGCGGTGAGCGCCGACGCCGGCGAGCTGCTCGCGCTCGCCCAGGAAGCGGCGCAGGCCGCGGGGGAGTTGCTGCGCGCGCGCTTCGAGGCCGGGCCCGAGCAGCACGTCACGAGCAAATCGACGCCCACAGACCCGGTCAGCGAGGCCGACATCGCCTCTCAGCACGCGATCCGCGAGCTGCTCTCGAGCCGTCGCGGCGAGGACTCCTTCCTGGGCGAGGAGGAGGGAGCCGATCAGCGTGGCGTGAGCGGGATCCGCTGGGTCGTCGACCCGCTCGATGGGACCGTCAACTACCTCTACGGGATCCCGCAGTGGTGCGTCTCGATTGCCGCCTTCGACGATCAGGGCGCCGTGGCGGGCGTCGTCCACGACCCGCTCCGGCGCGAGACGTTCACCGCGCTCCGCGGCGGCCCCTCGGCCTGCAACGGCGCCGAGCTTCCGTGGCGCGGCGACCGCGTCGTCTCGCTCGGCCAGTCGCTGCTGGCGACGGGCTTCGCGTATGACCCGCAGCTGCGCGCCAAGCACGGCGCCCTGATCGCACAGCTGCTTCCGCTCGTCCGCGACATCCGCCGCTTCGGCTCCGCGGCGCTGGACCTCGCGTGGACGGCGATCGGCCGCCACGACGCCTACTACGAGCGCGGCGTGAAGCTGTGGGACACGGCAGCCGGAGTGCTCGTCTGCGAAGGCGTCGGCCTTCTCGCGCTCGACGTCGACGGGGGCACGCTCGTCGCCCAGAGCGAGCTCGCGCACACCCTCGCGGCGATCATCGAAGCCGGGAGGACCTCGGCGCAGGGCGTCTAGGACCTCGGCGCAGGCCGCGATGCGAGCGCCGCTCCGGCCGTGTATGGTCCGCGCGCCTGTACAGGAGGATTGATCAATGAAGAGCAGCCTCGAGATCGCCCAGGAAGCCGAGATTCAGCCGATCGAGCAGATCGGTGAGCGCATCGGGCTGCGCCCCGAAGAGCTCGAGCCCTACGGCCGCTACAAGGCGAAGATCACCCTCGACGTCCTCGAGCGGCTCTCGGGGCAGAGCGACGGCAAGCTCGTCTGCGTCACGGCGATGACGCCGACGCCGCCCGGCGAGGGCAAGACGACGACCCTCGTCGGCCTCACGCAGGGCCTCGGACACATCGGCAAGAACCCGATCGCCTGCCTGCGCGAGCCCTCGCTCGGACCGGTCTTCGGCGTCAAGGGCGGAGCGGCCGGGGGCGGCTATGCGCAGGTCGTGCCGATGGAGGACCTCAACCTCCATTTCACCGGCGACATCCACGCGATCAGCGCCGCCAACAACCTTCTCGCGGCGATGATCGACGCGTCGATCCACAACGGCAACGTGCTCGACATCGACGCATTGCGGATCGGCTGGCGCCGCGCGATCGACATGAACGACCGCGCGCTGCGAAGCATGGTCGTCGCGCTCGGCGGCACCGCGAACGGCTACCCGCGCGAGACGGGCTTCGACATCACGGCGGCATCCGAGGTGATGGCGATCCTCGCCGTCGCGCGCGATCTGCAGGACCTCCGCAAGCGCCTCGGAGCGATCACCGCGGCGGCAAACCGCGCCGGTGAGCCGATCACCGCCGAGGACCTCCGCGCCGGCGGCGCGATGACCGTCCTGCTCAAGGACGCGATCAAGCCCAACCTCGTCCAGACGCTCGAGGGCCAGCCGTGTCTGATGCATTGCGGCCCGTTCGCGAACATCGCCCACGGCAACAACTCGCTGCTCGCCGACCGGATCGGCCAGAAGGTCGCCGACTATGTCGTGACCGAGTCCGGCTTCGGATCCGACATGGGGATGACGAAGTTCTTCGACATCGTCTGCCGGATGGGCAACCTGAAGCCTTCCGCGGTCGTGCTCGTCGTAACGGTGCGCGCGATCAAGCACCACGGCGGCGGCGATGACGACGCCGCGCTCGAGCTCGGCATGGCCAACGTGCGCCGCCACCTCGCGAACGTCGCGAAGTTCGGCCTGCCCTGCGTGGTCGGCGTCAACCGCCGCGCCGGCGACACCGACGAGGACCTCGAGAAGGCCCGCCAGCTGTGTCTTGAGGCTGGAGCGTTCGCGGCCGAGATCAACGACGGCTTCGGCTCCGGCGGGGCCGGCGCCGCGGACCTCGCGCAGGCCGTCGTCGGCGCCTGCGATCAGCCGAGCACCTTCACCGAGCTCTACCCGATCGACGCGCCGATCGCCGAGAAGATCGAGACCGTCGCGACGCAGATCTTCGGTGCGGCCGACGTCGAGTTCTCACCGCTCGCGCAGCGCAAGCTCGCCGAGTTCAAGGATCTCGGACTCGACCGGATGCCGATCTGCATGGCCAAGACCCACCTTTCGCTCTCGCACGACTCGACGCTGTTGAACGCACCCGAGGGCTACACGCTGCCGATCCGCGACATTCGCCCCTACACCGGCGCGGGCTGGCTCGTTCCGCTCTGCGGCGAGATCATGCAGATGCCAGGGCTCGGCAAGTCGCCCGCCGCGTTCGACATCGACATCGATTCCGAGGGCCGCGCGGTCGGTCTTTTCTGAGGCGCCATGGGGTGGGCGCCGCGCGCGGGAGGGCGCGGCGCCAGGCGCCGTTCAACCCCCGGCCCAGAACGCTTCGGCCAGCTCGCGCGCGATCGGGCTGAGCGCTCGGCCCTCGGCAACCCAGCGGCGTAGACCCGCGCCGTCGCACCACTCCACAGCGGCGACCTCGTCGGGATCAAGGCGCGGCTCGACGCCGGGCGGGATCGGCCCGGCGAAGACGCTCACGAAATAGGTCTCCCACGGCTGGCGCACCAGGCGGCGCTCGAGCAACTCGAGGTCGGTGTCGAAGCCGAGCTCCTCGAGCAGCTCACGGTGCGCCGCGGCGAGCGGCTGATCGCCCGACTCGACGTGACCGGCGCAGGCGAAGTCCCACGTCAGCGGCATCACGTTCTTGGCCGCGCTGCGAAGCTGCCAGAGCAGCTCGCGGCGGCCGTCGCGGTGGATCAGGATCGCGATCTCGCGGTGGATCAGCGACGGATCGCGCTCGGTGTCACCCTTGCGCACGGTCCCGATCACGCGGTCCTCTGCATCGACCAGGTCGAGCAGCTCGGCCGGCCGGTTGGCGCGCTCGGCGCTCACGAGGCCGGGGCGAGGACGTAGACGCGGACCGTCGCGCTGGGCGCGAAGGAGTAGTCAAGCCAGGTGCGCCCGCGGTAGGAGACCGTTCCCGACTGCGGCAGCGAGAAAGGGCCGGGGCCGCCGGTTGAAGCGAGCTGGCGCGTGCCCGAGCGGACGAACACGAGGGCGCCGGTGTAGAGCGTCACCGTCGCCGCGTAGCCGTAGTAGGAACGCGCGAGGTTGGTGGCGAGGTGCGCGAAGCGGACGGCGACGGCCCCGTAGGCGCCCACCTCAACCGATGCGCACGAGGAGTGTCCGAGGGCGGCTGGGGGAGGGGCGACCAGCTGCAGCTCATCGAGTGCTCCGGACGGGA
>DATGHN010000236.1:0-4401 GCA_035308005.1 Solirubrobacteraceae bacterium | reverse complement strand
CGGCGACGACGATCAGGCGCTCGCGCGCTCGCGCGGCGCCGGGGCGGGCAACATGCTCGGCTTCACCAGCGAGCGCCGCAACGCGCGCGTGTTCACGCTGACCGAGAGCCTGCGCTGCCCGCAGGTGATGCTCGACGCGGCGCACGCCGTCGTCCAGGGCGCCGGGCCGCGCCTGGGCAAGGAGCTGCGCGGCGGCCAGGGCGGCGAGGTCCGCTTCTGGCGCGCGGCCAACGAGCGCGCGCAGGCGCAGCGCGTCGCCGCCGAGCTCGAGCTGCTGATCGACCGCGAGTCGGCCAAGCCCGAGGCCTGCGCCGTGCTCGTGCGAAACGTCGCCGAGGAGGGCCAGGCGGTCGCCGTCGCGCTCGCCGAACGCGGCGTCGCTTGCCGCCTGCTCGGCGCCGACGCCTTCTTCGACCGCGCCGAGGTACGCGATGTCCTGGCCTGGCTTCGGCTGCTGCTTGACCCGCGCGACGCGTCGGCGGTCGTCCGAGCGCTCGCCCGCCCGCCGATCGAGCTGCCCTCCGCTGATGTCGCCCGCGTCGTCCAGATCTCCCGACGGCGCAAGATCGACATGGTCTCGGCCCTCCACGCCGCGACCGAGTCTCCGCAGCTGGCGCCCGAGGCGCGCGAGCGGATCGGCCGGCTGCTGGTGATCCAGCGCGCCGCCGCCGAGGGCTTTGAGAACACGCGCGCCGATCTCTTCATCCATCACCTCATCGAGCGCCTCGGGCTGCGCCGCCAGCAGCTCTTCACGGCGCGCGCCGACGTCGTCGAGCGGCTGCTGAACCTCGCCAAGCTCGGCGATCTCGCGGCCGCCTACGAGCGCCGCTCCCCCGGCGCCGGCGCGCGCGAGTTCGCACGTCACGTCGCCGTGCTCGCCGACGCCGGGCTCGGCGAGAAGGAGGCGCTCATGCCGGGGCGCGCGGGACTCGTCACGGTGATGGGCCTCGAGTCGGCGGGCGGCCTCTCCTTCGATCACGTCTTCGCGCTCGGTCTGCACGCCGCCCGCGGCGGCGGAGGCGTTCTCGCCGGGCGCTGGGCATCCCAGGACGCCGTGCCCGCCGAGCTCGCGGCGAGCGATCTGCACGAGCAGACGCCCCAGGAGCGGGCGCGCCGCTTGCTCTACGTGGCGATGACGCGCGCCCGGCGGAGCCTCGTGCTCGCGTATTCCGCGCGCTCGCCGCGCGGCTCAGCGCGCGCGCCGTCGCCGGCCCTCGAGGAGGCGCGGGCAGCGCTCGGCGCGGAGTGGGAGCTTCGCGACGAGGAGCTGTTCGGTCCGGCCGAGGCGCTTCACTCGATCTTTCGCGAGCATCGCGACGAGCTGCTCGTGAGCATCGCGCGCCTCGGCGGGCGCCTCGGCGAGCTGCGCTTCGACACCGATCTGGACATCGCCCACGGCGTCGTCCGCTTCGCCGAGCTCGTCAAGGTCGCGGCGCTTCTGCAGCGCCGCGACTCCGAGCCCGTCTCCGATGCGATCGAGGACATCAACGCCCGCCTTGCCGCATCGCTGACGCCGCTTCAACGCGAGGTCCTGTTGAGCTCGCCGCTCGATGAGCTGCTGCTCGGCACGGCGTCCGACGCGCGCGCCCGCGCGGCGGCGATGGCCGCCCGCGAGGAGCCGACCCTCGCGGCGTTCCTGCCGCGCCGCGGCGACGGTCTCGTGCTGTCGGCCTCCGACGTCGAGAGCTATCTGAGTTGTCCGCTGCGCTACAAGTTCGCGCGCGTCCTGCGGATCCCGCGCGAGCCGACGCTCAACCAGCGCTTCGGAATCGTCGTCCACCACGTACTCGAGCGCTTCCACGGCTCGGGCGGCGGCGACGGCGAGCAGATGCTGCGCCTGCTCGACGCCGCCTGGCGCCGCGGCGGCCTGTCGGACTCCGACGAGGAGCGCCAGCTGCGCGAGAAGGCGCGCGCGGCGCTGCTTCGCTACCAGGAGCGGCTCGGGTCGGGCGACGGCCAGCCGCGCTGGTTCGAGCGCTCGTTCAACTTCGCCCTCGGGCGAAACCACGTGCGCGGCCGCGTCGACCGCATCGACGAGCTCGACGGCGGCGGCTACGAGCTGATCGATTACAAGACCGGTCTGCCGAAGCGCGCCGAGCAGCTGCGCGAGGACGTGCAGCTCGCCCTCTACGCGCTGGCCGCGCGCGAGGCCTGGCAGATCGACGCGACCGAGCGCACCTACTACTACGTCCTCGACGACACCCGCGTGCGGCTCGGCATCGAGGACGGCGCGGCGCCGTGGATCGAGGAGACGGTCGCCGAGGTCGCGGCGGGAATCCAGGCGCAGGCCTTCGAGCCGACGCCGTCGTTTGCGACCTGCGCGATGTGCGAGTACCGGATCGCCTGCCCGGCAGCCGAGAAGTGATGAACGCGCGCCGCGCGCGTAGTAGTGGTGAGGCCATCCTGTGCGACCGCGCCACCTGATCCCGCCCTCACTCGCCGCCCTGACGCTGGCGATGGCCGCGACGCAGGCCGCCGCGTCACCGCCGTCGCCGCCGCCCTGCCCCGCCCACTCGGTCATCACCGTCGCGACGAACCGCTGGGCGGCGGCGCGGCGCGATCTCCTTCCGCCCGGCGCGAGCGCGCTTCGCCTGTGCCGCTTCAACGGCCTGGTCGGCACGGGCGAACCGAAGCTGGCCGGCTCGCGCGAGATCACCTCCGCTACGCAGATCGCGCAGCTGACGCACGACCTCGACGCGCTGCCGCGCTACCCCAAGTTCGCGCTGCCGTGTCCGCTCGACAACGGCGCGCAGGTCGACGTCCTCGCCGCCTTCCCTGGCGGTCAGCGCGTCACGGTCTCCTACAGCAGCACGGGTTGTAACCGCGTCACCAACGGCGACGTCGTCTCGATCGCCAACGGTTACAAGGACGAGGCGCTCGCGGCGCGCCTGCGCCGCGAGCTGGCGACGAGCTAGCCCTCGTCGCCGCTGCCGCGCTGGCGCAGGAAGCGCTGGAACTCGCGCGCGATGCGGTCGCCGCTGATCTCGGGCTGGGTCTCCTCGCCGGCCTCGTCGGCGGCGAGCTGCTCGAGGCGCTCGACGAAGGCCTGGACGTCGGGGTCGCTCTGCACGGCGAGGCCGACCTGGCGCTCGTAGTCGGCGGCCGCGGACTCGAGCTCGCTGGCGTCGACGGAAACCCCGACGAGGCTCTCGAGCTTTCGCACGAGCGCGAGGGCCGCCTTCGGGTTCGGCGCCGCGGCGACGTAGTGGGGGACGCTCGCCCACAGGCTCGCCGAAGGGATGCCGCGCTCGAGGCACGCCGAGGCGAGCACGCCGACGATCCCTGTCGGGCCCTCGTAACCGGTGCCGTGCAGGCCGAGCCGCTCGGCTGTGTCGGGGTCCGACGCGCCGCCGGAGACCGGCACCGGGAGGCTGTGGGGGACATCGGCGAGCAGCGCGCCGAGCGAGCAGACGACCTGCACGCCGAGCGCCTCGGCGAGCTCGATGATCACTGCGGCGAAGGTGCGCCAGCGCATCGACGGCTCGGGTCCGCCGAGCAGAACGAGGTCGCGCGGCGCCCGCGGCACGCGCGCGACGTAGAGCTCGACGGCCGGCCAGACGATCTCGCGCACGCCGCCGTCGACGATCCGGACCTTCGGGCGAACGGTCTGGAAGTCGTAGAACTCCTCAGGGTCGATGTGCGCGAAGCGCTCAGCCCCAAGCGACGCTCCGACGAACGACAGCGCCGACGAAGCGGCGTCGCCGGCGTCGTTCCAGCCGGTGAACGCGCAGACCAGCGCCGGGGCCCTCAGGCCATCCGGACGGTGATCCCAGATCAGCGGCTGCATCCGCTTCACCGTACATGATGCGCGTAATGCCGCCCGCCGTCCTTACCGCCCTCCCGCGCGAAGGCACCCTGGCGACGCTTCGCCCCGGTGAGGCGGTGGACGGCATCTACGCATGCACCCGCAAGCAGCGGCTCGTGACCCGCACGGGCCTGCCCTACCTGGCCGTCGAGCTCCGCGACCGCACGGCCAGCGTTCAGGCGCGCGTCTTCCGCGACGCCGACCTTCACGGCGGCCGCTTCGAGGCCGGCGACCTCGTCGCGGTGAAGGGCCGCGTCGTCCGCTTCCGCGAGCAGACCCAGATCGAGCTCGAGTGGATCGCCCGAGCGTCCGCCGAGGAGGCCGACCCCGCCACCTTCCTGCCGGTCTCCTACCGCGACCTCGACGAGCTCGACGGGTTCCTCGAGCACCTCGCGCGCGAGGTCGCCGACCCCGGCTACGTGCGCCTGCTCGACACGCTGCTCGGCGACGCCGAGTTCCGGACCGAGTTCCGCCGCGCGGCGTGCACCCGCGACGGCCACCACGCCTACCTCGGCGGGCTGCTCGAGCACACGGTCGCGGTCGCGACGCTGGCGCAGGAGCTCGCCCTCGGGCATCCGCGCCTTGACGGCGACCTG
>DATGHN010000235.1:0-16135 GCA_035308005.1 Solirubrobacteraceae bacterium | reverse complement strand
GCACAAACTCAACAACGCCCTCGGCCAGGCGCTTCTGGCCAAGCGGATGGGTAAGCCGCGCGCGATCGCCGAGACCGGCGCCGGACAGCACGGCGTCGCCGCCGCCACCGCCTGCGCCCTCCTTGGCCTGGAGTGCGTCGTCTTCATGGGCGAGGAGGACATCCGCCGCCAGCAGCCAAACGTCCAGCGGATGCACCTGCTCGGCGCGCGCGTCGAGCCCGTCACAGCCGGAAAGCGGACGCTCAAGGAGGCCAGCTCGGCCGCCATCCGCGACTGGGTCGCGAACGTCGAGACGACCCACTACATCATCGGCAGCGCGGTCGGCCCGGCGCCCTATCCGGCGATCGTGCGCGAGCTGCAGCGCACGCTCGGCGACGAGGCGCGGGCGCAGCTGCTCGATCGCACCGGGCGCCTCCCGTCGCGGGTCATCGCCTGCGTCGGCGGCGGGTCGAACTCGATCGGCATCTTCGCCGCCTTCATCGACGATCCCGATGTCGAGCTGATCGGCGTCGAGGCGGCCGGGGAGGGCATCGAGACGGGGCGTCACGGTGCGCCGCTGACGGTCGGCGGCCGAGCCGGCGTCCTGCACGGATCGATGTCGGCGGTGCTCGCCGACGAGGACGGGCAGATCCTCGAGGCCCACTCCGTCTCCGCCGGCCTCGACTATCCGGGATCTGGGCCCGAGCACGCCTATCTGCGCGACAGTGGGCGCGCGCGCTACGTCGCCGTGACCGACGAGCAAGCCCTCGACACCTTCGTCGCGGTCGCCGCGCTCGAGGGAATCATCCCGGCGCTCGAGTCCTCGCACGCGATCGCCTGGGCGCTCGAGAACGCCGGCGGCGACATGGATCTGATCTGTCTCTCAGGTCGCGGCGACAAGGATCTCGCCGAGGTTCTAGCGCTGCGGGCGATCGGTTGAACATCGCGGGGGAGGAGCGGATCGCCGCGGCTTTTGCGGGCAGCGGCAAGCGCGCGGCGCTGATGCCCTACCTGATGGGCGGCTTTCCGGATCTCGAGGGATCGCTTCGGATCGGCGCCGCCGCTGCCGCTGCGGGGGCCGACATGATCGAGCTCGGCATCCCGTTCTCCGACCCGCTCGCCGACGGCCCGGTGATCCACGCTGCAGCGACCCGCGCGCTTGCCGCCGGGGCGACCGTCGAGCGTGTGCTCGAGGTTGCGGCGGCGCTCGCCGCGCAGATCCCCGTGATCGTCATGACCTACGCCAACATCGTCATCGCCCGCGGCGTTGACGTCTTCCTCGACCGCCTCGCGCAGGCGGGCGTGAGCGGCCTGATCGTTCCCGACCTTCCCTTCGAGGAGGGCGCGCAGACTGCCGAGGCCGCGGCCGCGGCGGGGATCGCGCTCGTCCCGCTGATTGCGCCAACGACCACAGCCGAACGCCTCGAGCTGATCGGGGCGCGGGCGCGCGGCTTCCTCTACGTCGTGTCGGTGACCGGCACGACCGGCGAGCGCTCGCAGAGCGGCGGCGACGCGGTCCGCGCGCTGCTCGAGCGGGCGCACTCGGCGACCGCGGTCCCGGTCGCCCTCGGTTTCGGCATCTCGACTCCCGATCAGGCCGCCGCGGCGGCGGACGCCGGCGCCGACGGCGTCATCGTCGGCTCGCGTCTGGTGCGCGCCGCGGGTGAGGAGAGCGACGGAGCGGCGGCTGTCGGAGGGCTGGTCGCGGAGCTCGCGGCGGCGCTCGCCTGAGCGCACGCCGCCGCCAGCGTCCGAAACCGGCCTACTTGATCTCGCTGCGCACGATCTCCGCGCCCTCGACCAGGGCCTTGAGCTTCATCTTCGCTACGAGGCGCGGCAGCGGCTTCATCCCGCAGTCGGTCGTCAGGACGACGCGCTCGGGCGGGACGACCTCGATCACCTTGCGAATGCGCTCGGCGACCTTCTCGGGACTCTCGACCATCATCGTGCGGATGTCGAGGACGCCGACCGCGACGCTCTTGTCCTCGGGCAGCGAGGAGAGCAGGTCGATGTCCTCCATGTCGCGATTGGCGAAGTCGAGCACGAACTCGTCGATCGGCGTGTCGTAGAAGTAGGGCAGGACGGTGCGGTAACCGGTCGGGAATATCCCGGACAGCGCGTTGCCCCAGGCGTTGCCGAAGCAGAAGTGCCAGCCGATCCGCGCGTCGACGCCGTCAACGCACTGCGCGATGACGTCGCTGATCCACTTGTAGTCCTCTTCGTTCTCGGTGAACAGCGGCAGCCAGGCTCCGAGATCCTCGATCTGGAGGTAGGTGGCGCCCGCCGCGACGAGCTCCTTCATCTCGGCGTTGAAGATCGGCGCCAGCGCGTAGCTGAGCTCCTTGGCGTCCTTGTAGTGCTGGAAATGGACGTGCCAGGCGAGGTTGACCGGGCCTGCGCCGACTGACACCTTCAGCGGCTTGGTCGCGTGCTTGGCGGCGACCTTGTACAGGTCGGTGAGGCGAATCGGACCGGGCGTGACGGGGCCGCTGTTGATGACGCCGCCCCAGTCGGCGAGCAGCTCGACCTCCTTGGTGCGAACCGCGGCGCCGATCTCGGAGGGATGCGGCTCCTTGGCCGGATCGAAGCCGCCGATCCGCTCGTACATGTACCAGCAGAAGGAGCCGATCACGCCGACGTAGTCGTCGTATGACATCTGGCCGTCGGTGATGATGTCGAGGCCGGCCTCCTCCTGGTCGCGGATGGCGACGATCGTCGCGTCCTCGTAGGCCTCGGCGTGGTCCACGTTCTTGAAGGCGACGCGGACGTCCTGGCCGTGGAGCTGGTCGTGGAACCAGTGAGGCCGGGGATAGGACCCGACCATGGTGGTCGGAAGGACGGTGCTGACGATCTTCTTCGGGGCCATCTCGCTCCTCGTATCAGGCGCGGCTTCGCCCGCGCGTAGGGCTTTAAGCGTGAGGGTCGGGCATCGTGCCGGGTAGCCGCGACCGAAATCGGATTATCTACTAACCGAGCGTGCAGTCGCTGTCAAGATCGTCCTGGAGCCCGGCCGTCGCATAGAATCGCCGACGGCAATGGGACTCGTCTTCGCCACGACCGCCGGCCTGGTGATTTGGATCGTGCTTTGGTCGATCGGCTACAGCGGGCTCGACTCGGGACTGCTCGCGCTGATCGTCATCCTGCTCGGCGCGAGCGGGCGCATCGTCCTGCGCTACCTCCCAGGCGGCAGCGAGCGAAGCTCGGGCCACTAGAATCAGCCGCGGTCAGCGGGCAGGGTGCATGCCCGCTCGCATGGCGCTCGCCACGACGTCTGGAGTACTCGTTTGCAGCACCACCGATCGGCAGCCCTGCTGGCGTGCGCGCTCGTCGTGGCGCTGGCGGGTTGCGGCTCCTCGACTCCGCCGACCAAAACCGGCGGTAGCCACGACGCTCCGCCGCCGCCGCCGGCGGCAAAGGCGCTGACGATCTTCACCGACCTCTCCGTCGAGGGGCCGACCGGCGCGACGGGCAGCGTCCAGCAGCAGCAGGACGTCGCCAACGGAGCACGCCTGGCACTCGAGCAATCGGGTCATCGCGTCGTCTACGGCCGCCGGGGCCGTCGCGGGAGCTTCCACGTCTACCTGGTGCCGATGGATGACGCCGATCCGACGAGCGGCTCGTGGAGCCAGGGGACGACCGCCGCCAACGCCCAGCGCGCCGCCTCGACCAAGGACGCAGTCGCCTACATCGGCGACTTCGAGTCCGCCGCCACGGCGCTCTCGCTGCCCGCGCTGAGCGCCGGCGGGATCCTCCAGGTCAGCCCCTGGAGCCCCTACGTCGGTTTCACCGACGCAAACCCCGCTGACGGCAAGGGCGACCCACAGCGCTACTACCCGCCGAACGGGCCGAACAGCTTCGCGCGCGTCATCCCCTCCGATCTCAGCGAGGCCAACGCGATCCTCGACTACATGAGCGCCGTCGGCGTCACGCGCCTCTACGTCCTCGGCGACGTCTCGGTCTTCGATGCGGCGATCGCCGAGGCCGTCGCCAACGAGGCGCCCTACCACGGGATCACCGTCGTTGACTTCACAGCGGGCATCGACACGCAGACCAACACCCAGCCGCTCGGCTACGCCCAGATCGCCTCCGGTGTCGCGGCCCAGCGGCCGGACGCGATCCTGCTCGGCGGTACGCCGACGGTGGGCGCGATCGCGCTGTGGCGCGAGCTGCACGCGATGATGCCGGCCGCGAAGCTGTTCGCTCCGAGCACGCTCGCGACGCCGGCGTTCCTGAGCGGGATCGCCGGTGCCGGCGGGCACTGCACGATGCCCGACGGTCTCACAGCCGCGTGCGCCGCGCCCGCCGATGCGACGTACGTCACGAGCCCGATCCTGCTCCCGCGCCAGTATCCGGTCGCGGCGCGGAGGGTGTTGACTGCCTACGCCCACCGCTTCGGCCTGCGCGCGAGCGTCTACGCTCTCTACGGCTACGCGGCGATGGAGGCTGTGCTCGACGCGATCCGCGCGGCGGGCCGCTACAGCACGGTCCACAACTACTTCCTCGGCGTGTTCTTCCACCACCTCGGCGTGATCCACGGCGTCCTCGGCAACTACACGATCAACGGCCACGGCGACAGCTCCCTGGCGACCTTCGACGGCTATCGCGTGACGCCGTCCGGAGCGCTGCGCTTCGATCGCGAGATCTTCGCGGGATGAGGCCGTTCGCGCGCCCGCCCAGGCGGCGCCCCGCTCGTGCCGTGCTGCTCTGCGCCGCGGCGGCGCTGATCGCCGCCGGATGCGGTACCGGCGCCACCGTCGAGGGCGGCAACAACGCCTTCTCGGCGACGACGCTGACGATCTACACGTGCCTGCCGCTGCTCGGCCCCGACAGCTCCGACATGACGAGCTTGGTCGACGGCGAAGAGTTCGCGCTCTATGGAGCCAACGGACACATCGGGAAGCTCCACGTGTCAATCGACGAGCAGAACGACTACGCCGACCCGGCGGTCGCCTCCTCGCTGCGGACTAACGCGGTCGCGACCAGCCACTGCGCCTACGCGGCCTCCTCCGATCTCAGCACGGCGGCCTACATTGGCGATTTCGACTCCGCCTCGACCGCGCTGTCGCTGCCGCTCAACAACCAGAACGGCATCCTCCAGGTTAGCCCTGGCGCCTCCTACGCGGGCTTCACCGACAAGAGCCCCGCCAACGTCGGCGGCGACCCGGGCAACAACTACCCGACAGGCCCGCGCACGTTCGCGCGGCTCGTGCCCTCCGACGCCGTCCAGGCGCAGGCGATCGCGCGCTTCATGCGGGTCGAGGGCGTGCGTCGCCTCGCCGTGCTGCGCGACCCCTCACAGATCAACGAGGAACAGACCGCGATCGCGCCGCTGGTCGCCACGGCGGCGCGCGCCGCGGGGATCGCGGTCGTCGCGCAAAGCGACGGCATCGACACCAAGAACGCTGCCTCCACCGCGGCGTTCGCGTCGCTCGCCGCGTCGCTGGTACGCAATCACGCCGACGCCGTCTTCACCGCCGCCCCGCCGACGACCGGAGCGCAACTGCTCTTCGCGGCGCTCCACCAGGCGCTCCCCGCCACCAAGCTGTTCGCGTCGAGCGAGTTGGCGGTGCCGACCTTCCTCGACGGCCTCGCCAGCGGTCCGGCATCGGCCACCTACCTGACAAGCCCCTACCTCGAGATCTCGCAGTACCCGCCGGCTGCGCGCGCCGTTCTCGGCGGCATCGCGCGGCTCTTCCCGGGTCACACGCCAAACGTCTTCGCCCTCTACGGATACGAGGCGATGAGCGACGTGCTGAGCGCGATCAAACATGCCAAGAACCCGGCCCAGCGCGGCGCCGCTCCAGGCGGCCTCGTCGCGAGCTTCTTCCACCTTGGAGTCATCCACGGCGTGATCGGGACCTACACGATCAACAGCAGCGGCGACAGCTCGCTGCGCACCTTCGACGGCTACCGCCTCGGTTCGGGCGGAGCGCTACAGCTGGTTCGGGCGTTCAGCTGAGCGCTGAGCGCAGCGCGGCGTCGAGCTCGCCGTAGCGGAACCCAAAGCCGAGCGCGAGCGCGCGCGCAGGCAGCGCGTTCTGGCTGTCGGTGACGATCTGCGCCATCTCGCCGTAGAGGAGGCGCAGCGCGCGCGCCGGGACCGGTGCGAAGGCGGGTCTGTGCAGGGCGCGGCCAAGACTGCGAGCGAACTCGCCGTTGCGAACGGGCGCCGGGCCCGTAGCGTTGAAGGCGCCGGACCAGCGCTCGTCGTCCAGAGCCGCGGTGTACATCGCGACGATGTCGGCGAGCGCGATCCAGGACATGAACTGACGCCCGCCCGCGACCGGCCCGCCGACTGCGAGGCGAAACGGCGGCAGCATCTTCGCGAGCGCACCGCCGCGGCGGTCGAGGACGACCCCGGTGCGAAGCACGCAGGCGCGCAGCCCGGCGCGAGCGCCGCCTTCGAGAGCCGCGCGCTCCCAATCCACGCAGAGCTGCGCGAGGAAGTCCGGACCGGGCGCGGCGTCCTCGGTGAGCGCTTCATCGCCGCGGTCGCCGTAGTAGCCGACGGCGCTCGCTCCGACCAGGACCGCCGGCCGCGCCGAGCACGCCTCGATGCCCGCCACGAGGTTGGCCGTTCCCTCGACGCGGCTGCGGCGGATCGCCTCGCGCGACGCCTGAGTCCAGCGCTGCGCGATCGGCTCGCCGGCGAGGCTGACGACCGCCTCGCGCCCCTCGAGCGCGTGCGCGGGCGCCGGGCCGCTGAGCGGATCCCAGGCGATCGCGCCGCCGTCTCCGGAGCGGCTCAGCACGGTCACCTCGTCGCCGCGCGCTCGCAGGGCGCCCGCGATCGCAGCGCCGATCAGGCCGCTCCCGCCGCTGATCGTGACCCGCATTCACACCAACCCTACCGCCGCGCTAGGGTCAGCCTTCAAAGTGCCGCAAAGCGCTCCATCGCTGTTTCTGATCGACGGCAACAGCCTCGTCTACCGCGCGTTCTTCGCGCTGCCCGAGGCGATCGCGACCTCCACGGGCGAGCCGACGAACGCGATCTTCGGCTTCGCGTCGATGCTCGTGAAGCTGATCACCGAGTACGGCGTCACGCCGACGATCGTCGCCTGGGACGCCGGCACCTCCGGTCGCACCGAGACCTACGCCGACTACAAGGCGCAGCGCCGCTCGCGCCCGGATCTGCTGCGCGAGCAGTGGCCGGCGTTCGAACCGCTCGTCAAGGCCTTCGGCTACAGCAACGCGCGGCTCGAGGGCTTCGAGGCCGACGACGTGATCGCGACCCTCGCACAGCTCGCTATCGAGCAGAAGATCCCGGTCTCGATCGTCACCGGCGACCGCGACGCGTTCCAGCTGATCGACCCCGAGGGGTTCGTCAGCGTGATGGCGACGGCGCGCGGCATCACCGAGACGAAGGTCTACGACCGCGCCGCGGTGATCGAGCGCTACGGAATCGCACCCGAACTGATCCCCGACTTCTACGGACTCAAGGGCGACACCTCCGACAACATCCCCGGCGTCCCGGGGATCGGCGAGAAGACCGCCGCCGAGCTGCTCAAGGCATTCGGCACACTGGAGGACCTGCTCGAACGCACCGACGAGGTCAGCGGCGCCAAGCGACGCGAGAACCTGCTCACCCACCGCGACAACGCCGTGATCTCAAAGCAGCTCGCGACGATGCGCCGCGACCTCCCGCTCGACATCTCGCTCAGCGATGTGCTCGAGGCCGAGCCGGACCTCGCCGAGTTGCGCACGACCTTCCGCCGCTACGAGCTGCGCGATCCGCTGCGCCGTCTCGAGGAGGCGCTCGTCGAAGTGCCCGCGCTAGCGGCGGCCTCAAACGGCGACGCGCCCACGGCGCTCGCGGTCCCGGCCGCCAAGGTCCGCCAGGCCGCTCCCGACAAGCTCGACTCGCTGCTTGGCAAGGCCAAGCAGCCCGTCGCTATCTGTGTGCGCCCGCCGGAGATCCCCGAAGGCGCGCTGTTCGGAGCGGGCGGGCCATGGCGGTTCGCGGTCGCCACGACGTCCGGCGACGTGCTGGCCGGCGACTGCTCGGGGCCTGCCGAGGTCCTCGAGGCGCTCGGCGCGCGCCCGATCCTCGCCCACGACGCAAAGGCGCTCGGCATCGTCCCGGCGACCCTCTGCTTCGACACGATGCTCGCCGCCTACCTGCTGGATCCGGCGCGCCGCGGTTACCCCCTCGGCGAGCTCTGCGAGGACCGCGGCATCGACCCCGGCCTCGGCGAGCGCGCCCCCTGGGAGGCCGCGGCGATCGCGACGCTGGCCGCCGCGCAGCGCCCGGAGCTCGAGCAGCGCGGCCTGACGGCGCTGCTCGACGACGTCGAGCTTCCCTTGGTGGCCGTCCTTCGCGCGATGGAGGAGGCCGGCATCACGCTCGACCTCGAACGCCTCGCGGCGATCACCGAGCGCGTCCGCGAGGAGGTCGCGACGCTCGAGAGCTCGATTTATGCGGCCGCCGGCGAGGAGTTCCTGATCGGCTCCCCCCAGCAGCTCGCCTCGATCCTCTTCGAGAAGCTCCAGCTCTCGCGCAAGCGCCGCGGCAAGACCGGCTTCTCGACCGACGCGCGCGTCCTCGCCGCGATCCGCGGCGAGCACGAGATCATCCCGATGATCGAGCGCTGGCGCGAGCTCTCGACGCTCGTCAAGACCTACCTCGAGCCGCTCCCGAGCCTCGTCGACGAGCGCTCGCGCCTGCACACCACCTTCATCCAGACGACGGCCGCGACGGGCCGCCTGTCCTCGACCAACCCGAACCTCCAGAACGTCCCGATCCGCACGCCGCTCGGGCGTGAGATCCGCGGCTGCTTCACCGCCGCCGACGGCTGCGTGCTGATCGCCGCCGACTACTCGCAGGTCGAGCTGCGAATCCTCGCCCAGCTGGCCGAGGAGCCGGTTCTGAAGGAGATCTTCCGAGCCGGCGAGGACGTCCACACGGCGACCGCCTGCCAGGTATTCGCCGTCGAGCCCGAGGAGCTTGACGCCGGGATGCGCTCCAAGGCGAAGATGGTCAACTACGGGATCGTCTACGGCCTCACCGACTACGGCCTCGCCGACCGCCTGCAGATCCCACGCGAGGAGGCGGCCGTCTTCATCGCCACCTACTTCGAGCGCTTCCCGGCGGTGCGGCGCTTCATCGACGAGACGATCGCGATGGCGGTCGAGCAGGGCTACGTGACGACGCTGCTCGGGCGCCGCCGCCAGATCCCCGAGCTGCGCGCCCGCAACCGCCAGCAGCATGCACTCGGCGAGCGGCTCGCCGTCAACACCGTGATCCAGGGCACCGCGGCGGACATCATCAAGGTCGCGATGGTCCGCTGCCACGCTGCGATCGCCGCATTCGACACGCGCCTGATCCTCCAGATCCACGACGAGCTGCTGTTCGAGGGCCCGCCCGAGGAGGTCGAGGCGCTGCGCCCGCTGATCGAGCGCGAGATGACCGGCGCCTGGGAGCTCGACCCGCCGCTCGCCGTCGACATCGGCGTCGGGCCGAACTGGCTCGAGGCGAAGTAGCGAGCGCGCGGCGTCGCGCGCGGTCCGGCCCGCCACGACGCGCCGAAATACGTCGACCGGGCTCCACCATTGCCCTCGGGCGGCCGATGGTTCGTTCGTGCACACAGCAACCGCGCTCCCGCGCCCCACGCTTGCCCGGCTGCGCTCGGCGCTCAGCATCGTCGCCCTCGCCGCGGTCCTGGCGCTGATCGTCCGCCTTCTGATCGGCTCGACTCCGCCGCCGCCGGGTCTCGTCGAGGCGCTCCGCGGGCGCCAGGCTCCGGCTGTCAAGCAGAGCGCCGCGACGGCGTGTTTCAGGGCATCGCCGGCGGTCAGCGCGGTGCGCTCCGCGGGCACGGTCGTTCTCGTGCGATTCGCCGGTCAGCGCAGCTTCATGCGGCTGCAGTTCTTCTCAGGTGAGCACGCGGCGATTCGCGACTCCTACGCGCACGGGTCGCCGAACAGCTTCTACGACAACACGGTCTGGTCAGGCGTGCCGGCGCGACTGACGAACGGCGAGATCCACGCGCTGAGTACCTGCCTGCCAATGCCGAAGCTCTAGCGACGCCGCGGACGCAGCCGAACGACCGTCCCGTCTTCTCGTTGTCGCGTCGCGACAGCGACGCGACAAACGTCCTAAATCACGCCGCCGCCGTGAGCAGCTCCCCGCCCGCGCCGCGGCGCATCCGAAGCGCCGCCACGCAGGAGGCGAGCGTGAACAGCGCAAGGATCAAAAACGCCGTGCGGTAGGCGGGCGTCGGCGAGCCGCCGCCGAGCGTCGATGCCGACCATGCCCCGATCCGCACCCCGACCGCCGCCAGCGCGACGCCGACGGCGATCGACACCTGAAAGACCGTCCAGGTGATCGTGTTGGCGTCGCCCATCGACTGCGCGTCGATGTCGGCGAAGGCGATCGTGTTGTAGGCCGTGAAGCCGACCGAGCGCGCCGCCCCGCTGACCGCCAGCAGGGCGAGGATCGCCACCAGCGGAGTCGAGCGCGTGATCAGCCCGCAGCCGACGATCGTCGCCGTCGCGACGAGGTTCGCGGCGATGATCACCGTGCGAAAGCCGAACCGCCGCAGCATCGGCGTCGTCGCCGGCTTGATCGCGAGGTTCCCGGCGAACAGCGCCAGCACAACCTCGCCCGACTTGACAGGCGACCAGCCGAAGCCGACCTGGAAGAGCAGCGGCAGCAGGAACGGCACCGCGTTGATCGCCAGGCGGTTCAGCGTCCCCGCCGTGTGCGTCGTCCGGAACGTGGGAATCGAGAACAGCCGCAGGTCAAGCAAGGGCGCGGACGCGGCCAGCAGGTGCCGAACCGCCGCGACCCCCGCGACGAGCGCGACTGCGGCCGACACGCCGACCTCGGCCCAGCGCACGCGCGGCGCACCGAGCGCGGCCGCGCAGACGACGATCGCGACCAGGCAGAGCGTCGTCAGCACGAAGCCGAGCCAGTCGAGCGCCGCATGACGCTCGCCGCGAAGCTGCGGCACGATCCGCGCGGCAACCACCGTCGCGACGACGCCGAGCGGAACGTTGACGATGAAGATCCAGCGCCACGAGAGGTAGGAGGTCAACGCGCCGCCGACCAGCGGCGCCGCGATCGGCGCGACGAGCGCCGGCCACGTGAGAAACGCCACGGCGCGCACGATTCCGCCTCGGTCGGTGCCGCGCAGCACGACGAGGCGGCCGACCGGCACCATCGTCGCTCCGCCCGCACCCTGCAGCGCTCGCAACGCGGTCAGCTGGGCGAGCGAGTGCGTCAGCGCGCACAGCCCCGACGCGAGCGTGAACGTGGCGATCCCGAACACGAACACGGTGCGCGAGCCGTAGCGGTCGGCGAGCCAGCCGCTCAGCGGGATCAGCGTCGCGAGGACGACCAGGTAGGTGGTGATCGCGACCGCCACCTGGGGCGCCTGGACGCCGAAGGAGTGCGCCATGCGCGGCGCGGCGGTGGCCACGATCGTGCCGTCGAGGAGCTCCATGAAGAGCGCCCCCGCCATCAGCAGCATCACGCTGCGCCGGGCGCCGCCCGCAGCAGCCGCCTCTCCCTCCGCCGCCATTGCGCCGCAACATAGCGGCGGGCGTGATCGCGCTACGCCGAAGCCATGCCGACGCGCGGCGCGCCGCCCGTGCTCGCGGCGCCCGCGCTGGGCGGCCGCGAGGAGGCGAACTGCGGGGGAGCGATCGCCAGATAGTGACGAAACGCCCAGCGCCCGACGCGCGGCATGGCGAAGAAGCGCACCGCCGAATGGAGCCCGGCGCTCGCGGTGACGCGCCCGACGAGATGCTGCGCGCCGAGCATCGCCGTGTACTGCCAGCCATGTTGCGCGCTGAAGGAGCCGTAGCGCTCAAGCGCCTGATCGCGCGTCGCGCGCCCGTCGAGCACGTGGCGCAGCTCACGCGCGAGCGCGAGCGCGAAGTAGAAGGCCGGGCGGATCCCCTCCGCCGTCAGCGGCAGGCAGTGGCCCGCCGAGTCGCCGACGAAGAAGACGCCGTCCTCGGTGGCCGCGCGCAGCTTGTGCGGGATCCAGTTCCCCTGAAAGCCGACGGCTGCGCAATCGAGGTCGCCCGCCAGCTCGACCGTCGCATCCTTGACGCGGTCGCGCGGCTCAAACGATCCGACCCCGATCCGAAGCTCCCCGTCGGCGGGAAAGCACCAGCTGTAGCCGGCGCGCACGTAGCGCGGATCGATCCAGATCTCCATGTCCTCGCTGTTTCCCGCGGGATGAACCTCGAGGCCGCGCGAAAGCCGCGCGTCGGGCGGCTGGATGGCAGTGCGGTTGGAGAGCACGCGCCGCCAGCCGAGCGCGTCGACGACGAGCGGCGCGCGCAGCTCGCCGCGGTCGGTGCACACGCTGTGCACGGCGCCCGTCTGCACGCCCTCGACCGTGGCGGTCTCGAACTCCACCGACGGCGACCCCTCGCGCAGCAAACCGCACAGGCGGCGGTAGTCGAAGGTCGAGAAGCTGAACGGCAGCGCCCAGCGGGCGGTCCCGCGCTTCGTGTGGAGGACGATCTCCGGGAACGTCTGGCGGATCGACTCGCGCAGCCCGAGCCGCTCGAGCCATTCCGTCGGCGCGGCGCACGCGGAGGTCGCCCGCTCGCCGACGTCGTAGCGGTCGAGCATCATCACGCGCGCCCCCGTCCCCTCGAGCTCCCGAGCGAGCGTCAGCCCGGCGAAGCTCGCGCCGCAGATGAGGACATCGCAGTCCCTGCGCAGCGGTGTCCGCGCTGCGCCGCGTTTCGTCGCGCGGACAGGCATCAGCGCCGATCATACGCACGTGGTGGGGGGCCGGGGGGCGGTGCTGCGCTACGCTTTCGCGCGGTGAGCACGATGATGGAGAACCCGACAGCCAAGATCGTAGACGGCTCCGACGGTCTGCTGCTCGAGGTCGATGGGGAGATAGTCCCCAACTACGACGCGACGATGCGTCCCTTCGAGGAGGGTGAGGTCGTCACGGGCCACGTGGTCCGCATCGACCACGACGAGGTCCTCGTCGACATCGGCTACAAGTCTGAGGGGGTCATCCCCGCCAACGAGCTGTCGATCCGCAAGGCCGTCGACCCCCACGACGAGGTCACGCTCGGCGAAGAGGTCGACGCGCTCGTCCTCACCAAGGAGGATCAGGACGGCCGCCTGATCATGTCCAAGAAGCGCGCCCGCTTCGAGAAGGCGTGGCGTCGCATCGAGGCCGCCGCCGAGTCCGGCGAGCCCGTCGAGGGGACCGTCATCGAGGTCGTCAAGGGCGGCCTGATCATCGACCTCGGAGTGCGCGGCTTCCTGCCCGCCTCGCTCGTCGACATCCGCCGCGTCCCCAACCTCGACGAGTACATGGGCACGCAGATCGAGTGCAAGGTCATCGAGCTGAACCGCTCCCGCAACAACGTCGTCCTCTCGCGCCGCGCGGTGCTCGAGGAGGAGCGCAAGGAGGTCCGCCAGCAGATCCTCGACCGCCTCGAGCCGGGGCTCGTCGTCGAGGGCCAGATCTCCAACATCGTCGACTTCGGCGCGTTCGTCGACCTCGACGGGATCGACGGCCTGATCCACATCTCAGAGCTCTCCTGGTCGCACGTCAACCACCCGAGCGAGGTGCTCGAGATAGGCGACACCGTCCAGGTCAAGGTCCTCGACATCGACCGCGAGCGCCAGCGCATCTCGCTCGGTCTCAAGCAGACCCAGGAGGACCCCTGGCAGCGGATCGTCAACACCTACAACGTCGGCGACGAGCTCGAGGGCACCGTCACGAAGGTCGTCACCTTCGGCGCCTTCGTCGAGATCCTCGACGGCGTCGAGGGCCTCGTCCACATCTCCGAGCTCGCCGCGCACCACGTCGAGAACCCCCGCGAGATCGTCCAGCCGGGCGACGAGCTGCGCGTCAAGATCCTCGAGATCGACTCCGAGCGCCGCCGCCTCTCGCTGTCGGTGAAGCGCGTCGAGGGCCAGGTCCTGCCGACGCGCCGGATCGAGCCCGACGAAGCCACGGGCGACGAGGAGCCCTCCGCTGAGGGTGAGGTGGCGTTCGCACCCGACGGCGCTGTCGATATTGAGACCGCCGAAGCGCCGAGCGAGGCAGTCGAGCAGCCGCCTGCCGAGGCCGACGCCGAGGCCGAGCCAGAGGCCGAAGCCGAAGCCGAGCCCGAGGGCCAGGCCGAGGCGGAAGGCGAGGCCGAGGCGGAAGGCGAGGCCGAGGGCCAGGCCGAGGCGGAAGGCGAGCCGGAGGGCCAGGCCGAGGCGGTCGATGAGACCGCCGGCGAGGCCGAGCCGCAGGCGTCCGCCGGCGACGGCGACGAGCAGCCGAGCGCCGCGGAGTAGGCAATCGCCGCCGTGCCGCTCGTCGGTCTGACCGGCGGCCTGGGCGCTGGCAAATCGACGGCGCTCGAGCAGTGCGCGCTGCTCGGGGCGGCGGTCCTCTCGACCGACGACGTCGTCCACGATCTGTACGAGACCGAAACGGTCAAAGGCGCGGTTCGCGAGCGCTTCGGCGAAGGCGTGTTCGATGCGACCGGGCGCGTCGACCGCCGCGCGCTCGGCGAGCGGGTGTTCGCGCAGCCGGCCGAGCGCGAATGGCTTGAGGGTCTGCTCTGGCCGCTCGTAGCCCAGCGCACTCAGCGCTGGCACTCCGAGCTCGCGGCACGCGAGCCGCCCCCGCGGGCGGCGATCGTCGAGACGCCGCTTTTGTTTGAGGCCGGCGGCGAGCGGCGCTTCGCGGCGACGATCGCCGTCGTCGCCGATGACGAGCTGCGCGCCGCGCGCGTCGCCGGGCGCGACCAGGCGGCCCTTGAGGAGCGCGAGCGCCGCCAGCTCTCCCAGGAGGAGAAGGCGGCGCGCGCGACGTACGTTGTCGTCAACGACGGGACCATCGAGGAGCTGCGCGAACGCTTGGCGGCGATCCTTGAGACGATCGGAACGTGAACGCAACCAACCGCGTCCTGAGTGAAGCCAGCCGGACCGCGCGCGGCCGCAGCCGCGCCGCGCGGCGCCGCGGGCGTGTTCGCCTGCTCGTCCTCGTCGCCGCCGTCCTTGCGGTCGGTTTCGTCGTGACGCTGCCGGCGCTTCGGCGGATCGTTCGCGACCTGACGCTGCCGCTCAGCTACACCTCGGTGATCCGTGAGCAGGCGCACGAGAAGCATTTGCCGGCGTCGCTGATCGCCGCCGTCATCTATGCCGAGACGAAGTTCGACGCGCGCACCTCGCCGACCGGAGCCCTCGGCCTGATGCAGATCGAGCCGGCGACAGCGGAGTTTCTCGCGCAGCGCTCGGGAGCGCAGGACTTCGTGCTCGCGGACCTCGCCCACCCGGCGACGAACATCAGCTACGGCGCCTACTACCTGCGCTACCTGCTCGACCATTACCGCGGCAACGAGACGCTCGCGCTGGCGGCCTACAACGGCGGCCAGACGAACGTCGACAACTGGATCGCGCAGGCGCACGCGGCCGGCGTCCGCTTCACGATCGGTGCGATCCCGTTCGCCCAGACACGCGACTACGTGCGCCGCGTCGAGCAGGCACAGCGCTCCTACCAGCGCGAGTACGGCCTCTAGCGATGCGCCGAGTGGCCGCGGTCGCCGTCCTTGTCGCGGCCGCGATCGCGGCCTCGGCCGCCATCGCCGCGCCCGGCGCGCGCGTCCACGTCGTTCGCTGCCGGACGACGTTCGGCCTCAGCGGAACCCATCGTGCGCAGCCAACGCTCGAGGTGCGCGCGAGCGCCGCCGCGGCCGGCCTGATCGCCTACACGAACACCGAGACCTTCCTGCTCGGCCCGCCCGGGCTCCAGTGCACGGGTCTCGTCGCCGTCGACGGTGGCTCGCAGATCATCGCCTGGCGCTCCGGCAGGCAGCCGCCGGCGATGCACGGGCATATCGCCGGCCTGACGCTCGAGATCGACAACGCCTGCTCGGCCTGCCGCGCCGACGCCGCGTGCCCATTCTTCCCGACGGTGGCGAGCGCGCTCGGCTTCGCCTGCACCGACGTCGTCCCGGCGCGCGAGAAGGTCAGGCGGCCAAGCTCCGCCGTCGCCTTCTTCAGCGACCCGCCGCACTTCGCGGGCGCGGGCTGGCCGAGCGGCGGCGACTACACCGCGCGCGGAGTCGTCGGCACGGCCGGGAGCACGCGAAACGGCCTCGTCTACCGGGCGACCTGCACGCTTCCGCCCTCAGACGGCGCGCAATGCGCGCAGGTCCTCGACGACGCGGT
>DATGHN010000234.1:0-2382 GCA_035308005.1 Solirubrobacteraceae bacterium | reverse complement strand
TCCCAAGTCCACCAGCCGGCCGAGCACAGAAAGCAGCCGGCGAATGTCTTCAAAGTGCAGACCGGTCGTCGGTTCGTCGAGCACGTAAAAAGTCTTGCCGGTGTCGATGCGCGATAGCTCGGTGGCGAGCTTGATGCGCTGCGCCTCGCCGCCGGAGAGCGTCGTCGCCGGCTGGCCGAGTCGCACATAGCCGAGCCCCACGTCGGCGAGCGTCTGGAGCCGGCGGCGGATCGTCGGGATGTGCTCGAAGAAGCTCAGCGCCTCCTCGACCGGCATGTCGAGGACGTCGGCGATCGTCTTGCCCTTGAAGCGGACCTCAAGCGTCTCGCGGTTGTAGCGGCGCCCGTGGCACTGCTCGCACGGCACGTAGACGTCGGGCAGGAAGTGCATCTCGATTCGAATCTGGCCGTCGCCGCGGCAGACCTCGCAGCGCCCGCCCTTGACGTTGAAGGAGAAGCGCCCCGGCTTGTAGCCGCGTGCCCGCGCCTCGGCGGTCTTCGAGAAGAGGTCGCGGATCACGTCGAACAGCCCGGTGTAGGTGGCCGGGTTCGATCGCGGCGTGCGCCCGATCGGCGACTGGTCGACGGCGATGATCTTGTCGAGCGCCTCGATGCCGCTGACGCCGCGGTGGGCCCCGGGGCGCTGGCGTGCGCGGTGCAGGCGGTTGGCGACGGCCTTGTAGAGGACGTCGTTGACGAGCGTCGACTTGCCCGACCCGGAGACTCCCGTGACGCAGGTCAGGACGCCGAGCGGGACGCGGACGTCGACGCCGCGCAGGTTGTGCTGGGTCGCGCCGCGGATCTCAATCGCCCCGGTCGGGCGCCGCCGCTTGGCCGGCACCGCGATCCGCGCCGCGCCAGAAAGGAACTGGCCGGTCAGCGACTCGGGCACCAGCTCGACCTCGGCGGCCGTGCCCTCGGCGACGATCCACCCACCGTGCTCGCCGGCGCCGGGCCCGAGGTCGACGAGATGGTCGGCGGCGCGCATCGTCTGCTCGTCGTGCTCGACAACAAGCACCGTGTTGCCCAGGTCGCGCAGCCGCTCGAGCGTCGCGACGAGCTTCGCGTTGTCGCGCTGGTGAAGCCCGATCGAGGGCTCATCGAGTACGTACAGCACGCCGACCAGCGCCGAGCCGATTTGGGTCGCGAGGCGGATCCGCTGCGCCTCGCCGCCCGACAGCGTCGCCGCCGCGCGGTCCATCGACAGGTAGCCGATGCCGACGTTCTCGAGGAATCGCAGCCGTTCGGCGATCTCGCGCACGATCAGCCTGGCGATGTGGCGCTCGGTGTCGGTGAGCTCGACGGACTCGACCCAATTGAGCGCCGAGCGCGCGGAGAGCGCGGTGAACTCGTTGATGCGCGTCCCGGCGACGAGCACCGCCAGCGACTCCGGCCGCAGCCGCGCCCCGTTGCAGTCCGGGCACGGCCGGACGCTCATGAACTCCTCGATCTTCTCGCGCTGGAGGTCGGAGTCGGTCTCGCGATAGCGGCGCTCGAGGTTCGGGACGATCCCCTCGAAGCGCGCCGCGTAGGCGCGCTCGCGGCCGTAGCGGTTGCGGTAGCGGACCTCGACGCGCTCGCCGCCGGTGCCGTACAGGAAGATCTCGCGCTGGCTGGCGGTCAGCTTCGACCACGGCGCTTCGAGGTCGATTCCGTAGCGCTCCGAGAGCGCGGTCGTCATCTGGTCGTAGTAGGCCGAGCTGCTCGAGGCCCACGGCGCGAGCGCGCCCTGGGAGATCGAGAGCTGGGGATCGGGCACCACCAGCTCGGGGTCGATCTCGAGCTGCGAGCCGAGCCCGGTGCAGCGCGGACACGCGCCCTGCGGCGCGTTGAAGGAGAAGATCCGCGGCTCGAGCTCGGGCATCGAGGTCCCGCATTCGAGGCAGGCGAACTTCTCCGAGAAGGTCAGCGTCTGCGGCGCGCCCTCGCCCTCGCGCGGCGCCGTTTCGACCGTGACGATCCCGTCGGCCAGCGCCACCGCGGTCTCGATCGAGTCGGCAAGCCGCTTGCGGACGTCGGTGCGCATCACGAGCCGGTCGACGACGACCGCAATCTCGTGCTTGATCTGCTTCTCGAGCGTTATCTCCTCGTCGAGGCCGCGCAGCTCGCCGTCGATCAGGATGCGGGCGAAGCCCTCGGCGCGAAGCTCCTCGAGGAGCTTGCCGTACTCGCCCTTGCGTCCGCGGACGACCGGCGCGAGGACCATGAAGCGCGTCCCCTCGGCGAGCTCGAGGACCTGGTCGGTGATCTGCTCGATCGACTGGCCCGCGATTCGCGCGCCGCAGACGTGGCAGTGGGGCACGCCGATCCGCGCCCACAGCAGCCGCAGGTAGTCGTAGATCTCGGTGACGGTACCCACGGTGGAGCGCGGATTGTGCGAGCC
>DATGHN010000233.1:0-5141 GCA_035308005.1 Solirubrobacteraceae bacterium | reverse complement strand
TAGCTGCCCGACCCAATCGTGTGGGCAAGGGAGATCAGCTGCGGTCCGTCTAGGTCGAACACGCGGCGCGCCTGCGGCTCATCGCCCGCCGTCACGTCGTCGCCGGTCAGGCAGCAGATGTTCTCGATGCCGAACATCGCCGCACCGACCAGGTCGGCCTCTAGCGCGAGGCGGTTTCGATCGCGGCAGGTCAGCTGCATGATCGGCTCGACGCCCGCCTGGCGCAGCCCGATCGCCACCGCCAGCGGCGCTGCGTGCGCGCGCGCCGACGGGTTGTCGGTGGCGTTGATCGCGTCGAGCCACGGCTCGATCGGCTCGAGATGGCGCTCGAGCGTGGCCAGGCCGTCGCCGTTGATGACCGGCAGCTCGCCCGTGATCACCAGCTCGCCGGCGGCGAGCTTACGGCGCAGGTTCGACACTGTCCGGATCCCAGCCCGGCGGCGTCTGCTTGTCGCGCCCGCTGAAGAGGTTGACCCAGGCCGAGGAACCCTCGAGGGAGTTGTCCACGGGCGGGCGGAGTTTGTCGATGTGCCCGCGCCACAGCGGCAGCCGGTCGGAGCGCTCGTAGGCCTTGACCCAGACGCAGCGCATCTCCGGAATCACCTCACAGTGGCCGTCGGCGCGAACGCCGCCGCAGGGTCCGTTGCGCAAAGTCTTCGGGCAGGTCATCGGGCACGTCATGCCGGTGTCGTGCAGGACGCACTGGCCGCACATCTTGCAGCCCCAGATCGGCTCCTTGAGGGCGTGTTCGGCGCGCTCGAGTCGGTTCATGGCGGTCAGGCTGGGACGAGCTCGCGGCGGCGCTCGATGAGCTCCTTGGCCTTCTTGACGGCCGAGGAGGCGTCAGCCGAGTAGCCGTCGGCGCCGACGGCGTCGGCGTACTCCTGGGTGACGGGGGCGCCGCCGACCATGACCATCACCTTGTCGCGCAGCCCTGCCTTCTCGAGGGCGTTGATGTTTGCTTTGAACATCGGCATGGTCGTCGTCAGGAAGGCCGAGAAGCCGACGATGTCGGGATTGTGCTTCTCGACCTCCTCGATGAATCGCTCCGGAGCGACGTTCACACCGAGGTCGATCACGGTGAAGCCGGCCCCCTCGAGCATGATATTGCAGAGGTTCTTGCCGATGTCATGGACGTCGCCCTTGACCGTCCCGATCAGGAAAGTGCCGACCTGAGCGACGCCGGACTCGGCCAGCAGCGGCCGCAGCACGTCGAGCGCGCCCTGCATCGCCCGCGCGGCGATGAGCATCTCGGGCACGAAGTAGTCGCCGCGCTCGAAGCGCGCGCCGACCTCCTCGAGCGACGGGATCAGCGCGTCGTAGAGCATCCGCTCGGGCTCGAGCGCGTCGGCGAGACCGTCCTCGACCGCCTGGCGGACGGCCGGCGCGTTGCCGATCAGCGTCTCGTCGTAGAGGAACTGCAGGACCTCCTCATGAGTCATGCGGCGTGCTCTCCTTGAGTCGAATGGCCGAGTCGGTTGCTGAGGTGCTCCGACTCGCGCTTGAGCAGAGGTAGAAGGCGCTCGATGTCGCCGGCACCGAGACGCAGCGTGGGCCCCGTGATCGAAAGCGCCGCGACGACGCGTCCGTCGCCGCCGCGGACCGGCGCAGCGATCGCCGCAAGGCCCGGTTCGAGCTCGTCGATCGCGGCGGCGTAGCCGCGCGTCTCGACGCGGCGAAGCTCAGCCTCGAGCGCGTCGCGAGCAACGATCGTCGCCGGTGCGTGCGCCTGGAGCGGGCCGGCCGGCACGCGCGCGGCGCCCGCGGCGAGGAAGACCTTGCCGACGGCGGTGCAGTGATAGTCGACGCGGCGCCCGACCCACTGGCCGGCGCCGAGGAAGTGGCTTCCGTCGGCCTGCGAGAGATGCTCGACACCGCCAGGCCCCGGCACAGCCAGGTTGATCGTCTCCCCGCTCGCGGCCGCGAGGACCTCGAGCGAGGGCTCGGCCAGCGCGACGATGTTTCGCTCGTAGAGGCCGCGCTGGGCGTAGGTGAGGATCGCCGGCCCCGGGCGGAGGGCGCCGCGCTCGCCGTCCTGGGCGACGAGGCCGTGGCGCTCGAGCACGCCGAGCAGGCGCGAGACGGTGCTCTTCGGCAACTCGGTGGCCTGCGCGAGCTCGGTGACCCCGATCGCGCGCTCGGCCGCGAGGATCGAGACCAGCAGCTGGGCGCCGCGGTCGACCGCCTGGCTCACCGGTTTTTCTTGGAACAGCTGTTCCATCGCGGATATATTAGGCGCGAAAGAGCCCAGTTCGCAAGCGATACAGGGAGGAGGCCACGGTGTTCGTCAACGCGCTGCCGCGCTACGAGATCCTCAGCGAGGAGGCGATCGACGTCCTCGACCGCGGCTGGCGGCGGATCGTCAGCGAACTCGGCATCGAGTTCCTCCTGCCAGAGGCCGTCGAGGTCTTCCGCGCCGCGGGCCAGACGGTCGAGGACGAAAACCGCGTTCGCTTCGATCCCGACTTCATCCTCGACTGCGTGGCCAAGGCGCCACGCGAGTTCGATCTCGCCGCACGCAACCCTGAGCACAGCGTGCACATCGGCGGCGACCAGATGGTGTTCGCGCCCGTCTACGGCTGCCCGTTCATCCGCGAGGGAGCGGTGCGCCGCGACGCCAAGATGGCCGACTTCGAGAACCTCGTCCGCCTCGCGCAGTCCTTCCCCGAGCTCGACTCCCCCGGCGGGACGATCTGCGAGCCCGAGGACCGTCCGCTCGACTCGCGCCATCTCGACATGGTTTTCGCTCTGCAGACCCTCAGCGACAAGCCCTACATGGGGTCGGTCACCTCGGCAGGCAACGCGGCCGACACGATCGCGATGGGCGAGATCCTGTTCGGCGGGCGCGAGGCGATCGAGGCCGCCCCGGCTTCGATCTCGCTGATCAACGTCAACTCGCCGCTGCGCTTCGACGACCGGATGCTCGGCGCGATGCTCGAGTACGTCCGCGCCGGCCAACCGGTCGTCGTCACTCCGTTCCTGCTCATGGGCGCGATGTCGCCCGTCTCACTGCCCGCGACGCTCGTCCAGCAGATCGCCGAGGCGCTCGCCGGGATAGCGCTGACGCAGCTCGTGCGACCGGGCTGCCCGGTGGTCTTCGGGTCGTTTCTCTCGAACACAGACATGCAGTCGGGCTCGCCGAGCTTCGGCACGCCCGAGTCGGCGATCGGCGTGCTCTGCACGGGCCAGATCGCCCGTCACTTCGGCCTCCCCTGGCGCGGCGGCGGAGCGCTCAACGCGAGCCAGACCGTCGACGCGCAGGCGGCCTACGAGTCGCTGATGACGTTCCTGCCGACGTTCCTGGCGGGCGCCAACTTCGTGATGCACTCGGCGGGCTGGCTCGAGGGCGGCCTCGTCTCCTGCTATGAGAAGTTCATCGTCGACATCGAGCTGTTGCGCGAGCTGCGCCACATGTTCGCGCCGCTTGAGATCGACGAAGCGAGCCTGGCCTTCAGCGCCCACGAGGAGGTTGGCGCGGGCGGCCACTTCCTCGGGGCGGTGCACACGCTCGAGCGCTTCCGCGAGTGCTTCTACCGCCCGCTTCTGTCATCGACTGAGAACTTCGACCGCTGGAGCAGAAACGGCGGCCGCGACGCCACCGAGCGCGCCGGCGAGATCTGGCGGGCGACGCTCGAGAGCTACGAGCAGCCGCCGCTCGACGACGCGCTCCGGGCGGAGCTCGAGGAGTTCGTAACGCGGCGGCGCGCGGAGCTCGGCGACTGACGAGGAGCTAGGATTTCGCCCCGGGGGATAACTCATATATCAGTCGTAGGTGGGCGATGAGCGCGGTACGGGCGACGCACGGTAGGCGAGCCGGCGGTGAGCTGATGGCGGACCGCGCCTACGATCGGCTGCGCGACCAGATCGTGACCCTGCAGATCGCGCCGGGCGCGCCGATCAACGAGGACGCCCTCGGCCGCGAGTTCGAGATGGGCCGCACGCCGGTGCGCGAGGCGATCCAGCGCCTCGCGCTCGAGAACCTCGTGACGGTCTTCCCCCGCCGCGGCACGTTCGCCTCGGAGATCAACATCACCGACCTCGCCGCGATCTCTGACGTCCGCGTCCAGCTCGAGGGCCACGCCGCCTACCGCGCCGCCGAGCGCATCACGGCGGCACAGCTGAGCGAGCTCGACGCCCTCCTCGCGCAGCTGCGCGCAAACGCCGACACCGAGGACGCGGCGCAGCTGATGGCGCTTGACGCGCGCGTTCACCGCCTGATCCACCGCAGCGCCGCAAACCCGTACCTGGAACAGACGCTGAGCCGCTACTTCAACCTCTCGCTGCGGATCTGGCACCTCGTGCTGGAGCGGCTGCCCCACCTTCCCGCGCGCGTGCACGAGCACTCGGACCTGCTCGAGGCGATCCGCGCGCGCGAGCCCCAACGGGCGCGCGACATCGTCGCCGACCACATCGCGACCTTCGAGTCGGAGATCCGCAGCGTTCTCTAGCTGATCACGACGGTCTGCAGCTCGGTGAACGCCTGCATCACGTGATCGCCGCCGACGCGGCCGATGCCCGAGCCGGTGCCGGCGCGGCCGCCAAACGGCAGGTGCGCCTCCCAGTAGTTGGTCGACTCGTTGATGTTGACCCAGCCGGTGCGAACCGAGTCGGCGAAGCGAAGCCCACTCGCGAGGTCCGCTGTGAAGATCGCCGCGAGCAGGCCGTAGGGCGAGGCGTTGGTCAGCGCGATCGCCTCATCGAGCGAGTCGATCGTGACGATCGGGGCGACGGGGCCGAAGGTCTCCTCGGTGGCGACGCGTGCGTCGGCTGGGACGCCGTCGAGCAGCGTCGGCTCCCAGTACAGGCCCGTCGGATAGCCCTCGGCACGCGCGCCGCCGCCAAGCAGCGTCGCGCCGCGCTCGAGCGCGTCGGCGACGTGCTCATCCATCTTCGCGGCGACCGGCTCGTTGTTGAGCGGGCCCATCGTGGTCTCCGGTGCAAACGGGTCGCCCAGGTGGATCCGCTCGGCGACAGCGCGGGCCAGGGCGGCGGCGTACTCGTCGTGCACGCCGCGCTGAACGACGATCCGCTCACCGGCGGTGCAGCTCTGCCCGGCGCAGAGGAAGCAGGCCACGAGCGTCGCCTCGACGGCCGCCGCGACGTCGGCATCGTCCATCACGACGAGCGGGCCGTTGCCGCCC
>DATGHN010000232.1:0-12978 GCA_035308005.1 Solirubrobacteraceae bacterium | reverse complement strand
TGCGCCCGCGACGCGTGCCGGGGGCTGGAAACCGCGCGGTCGCCGATCCGATTCGTTGCAGCTTCCTCTGGGCTGCGCCGTTCACTGCACAGACGTCAGGAAAGGACACCGCCAGATGGGGAGCCGCCGCCGTACCGCGCTCGTCGCGACCGTAGCCTCGTGTGCGTGCATCGCCGCCGCCGTGATCACCTCGTCGATCGCCAATGCGGCGGCCTGCGACCCGACGACGAACCCGGCCTCCGACTTCCCCTCGACCGGCCTGCAGTGGAACAGCGATCAGGCAATCCAGACGAACTTCACCAACGCGCGCGCTGCGGAGGGCTGTGCGACGCCGATGCTGCTGCCCGCCAGCTACGACTCGATGACGCCGCAGCAGCAGATGCTGTGGATGTTCAACAGCGAGCGCGAGGCGCGCGGCGAGCCTGACCTGCAGCTCGACACGACGCTGATGTCGCAGGTCGCGCTCAACCACAGTCGCGAGATCAACACGTACGGCTACTTCGATCACCCGAGCCCGATCAACCAGGTCGGCATCGGCGATCCGCTGGTCAATGTTCAGCGCCAACTCGTCAACCCGGTCTTTGCCACCAACTACTTCTTCGGCGAGAACCTCGCCAATGGCTTCGCGACCCCGGCCGAGGCGACGTTCGCCTACATGTACGACGACAGCTCGGAGAGCTGGGGGCACAGGGGAGCGATTCTCCAGGCCGGCTTCCAGTGGATCGGCATCGGCATCACCCCCGCGACCCTCGGCTTCACATACACCGACGACTTCGAGAGCTACGTCGGGTTCGTTCCACCCGGCAGCTCACCACCGGTCTACACGCCGCCAGCAACCGCCGACACCAATCCGCCGAGCATCGCAAGCGTCAGCTACTCGGGCGGCACTGCGACAGCGACGGGCGTCGCCGACAGCCCGCTGAACGTCAACGACACAGGGGCGAACCCGACGACCGCCGGAGTCACCGGCGTCGTCTTCTACGTCAACAACATCGTCGAGAATCCCGGCCAGACGTTCAACACGGTGCCGGCGACGCAGACGGCACCGGGCTCGGGCACGTGGACGGCGCAGATCACGGTCAACCCCGGCGACGTCCTTCACGCGGTCGCCGTCGACGGCAGCGGCAACTTCGTCGACGTGACGCCACCCCCGCCGGCGGTCGCGCTGGCCGCGGGCGCAAACAGCGTCGCGCTCCCCGCAGCCCCGGCGACCGCATCGGCGAGCTCCGTCGCAAGCGATGCCGCGGCGACACCGCTGGCGACGACGCCGACGGCTGCGGCGCTCGTTGCCTCGATCGACAAGCAGGCCCACGCGAAGGTGGTCCGCTTCGTGCGCGTCTACCGCAGCGGGCGCTGGGTGACCTACACCCCCGGTCGCACGCCGAGCTTCCCGCTATACGCCAACGAGGGCGTCGTCGTCGAGCTCGCCGCCGCCGTGCACTGGCATCCGACGAGCCATCGCCAGCGCTTCGCGCCGATGCGCGTGCACCTGCACAAGGGCTGGAACTTCGTCGCCGTCCCCTACCCCTACACCGGGATGACATGCCATTCGGTCCGCCTCGAGCTCGCCAAGGCCGGCGACCGCCTCGAGCAGATCACGGTCGGCCCGGCGACCAACAAAGGCATGATCATGCGCCCCGAGCACGGCAGCTGGGGCAACGACAAGACGATGAAGATCGCTGACTCCGAGGGCTTCTGGATCAAGGACGCAGGCGCCACGACCTGGAGCCCGAGCCCGACCGCCTACAGCCTGGCGAGCGTGGCGGTGAAGTAGCGCGCGGCGGCGCCGCTCAGCGCCCGCGCAGGCTGCGACGCAGCAGCACCGCGCCCGCGGCGGCGCCAGCCAGCACGGCGACCGCCGTGGCCAGCCGCCGCGGGGTCGCAAACCGCCTCAGCCCACTCGCGACGACAAGCGGCGCGGCTACCTCCGCTACCTCCTCGACAGCTGTGCCGACGGCCTCGACGACCTCCTCTTCAACCTTCGACGCGATGTCGATCGCGGCTCGCGGCGCAATCCCGCCGAGCGCCAGGACTCGAGACAGGACTCGCGGCGTGCGGGCGAACAGCCGGATCGCGACCGATTCGACGCTCCGCTGGAAGACGCGCGCCCCCTCGCGTAGCAGGATGCCGAAGGTCTCGAACATGCTGCGAGCAAGCTAGCGCCTCGCGGCGACGGGCGGTTCAGCCGACGACGCGAAGAATCGCGTGCATCCCGAGCTTCCAGTGCCCCGGCAGCGAGCACCACAGGTGATAGACGCCCGGGTGAAGGTCGACGACGCCGTCGAATCGCCCGCCCGGGAGCAGCTGTGGCTCCGAGATCACGCTCGGCGAGCGCCGAAAGCGAAGGTCGAGATCGTGCGGATCCATGCCGCCGTCGATTTCCTCGAGATCGACCGGCCCCGCGTGGACGACGCCGCGCGACAGCAGCAGCCGGTACTCGATCGTCGTCACCTGGACGTGGCTTGCCGTGACCGCGGCGGCTGACGCTCCGGAGGCGAGCGCACCGCCGGCGGCGACGCCGAGCCCGCCGGCGCAAGCGGCGACGGCGACGGCGAGCATGGCCCGCCTCATTTCACGACTGCGGCGCGGGCCATCGAGGCAGCGCCGGGGATGATCGGCGCCGCCTCCTGGCCAAGCCACTGCTCCAGCAGCGAGGCGTAGAGGACGCGGAAGTCGGCGGTCTCGACGAGGTTCCCGAGCGGATCGAGACCGCTCGCAAGCCCGGGCCATTCGCCGATCATCGTGCCCGCCGCGTGCTTGCCGATCAGGAACGCGCAGCCCGCGGCGCCGTGGTCGGTGCCGGAGGAGGCGTTCTGCTGCGGGCGGCGGCCGAACTCAGACCAGACGAGCGTCAGCACGCGATCGTCGAGGCCGCGCGCCTCGAGGTCGCGCTGGAAGGCGAGCAGCGTGTCGGCGGCCTCCTGGAGGCCCGGCTCAAACGCCGGCACCTGGTTCTCGTGGGTGTCGAAAACCGACTGCGTCGAGACGCTCACGCAGTTGATCGGAAGCCCGGCGCCGAGCAGCTGCGCGACGGCCGCCATTCGAGCCGGGAACTCGTCGCTCACGCTCGGGTAGAGCGCCGGCAGCGGCGGCGCGCTCGCGCCGTCGGCGGGCTGGAAGGGGAGGAGCTGGCGTCGCAGCGTGCTCGTCATCAGAGCGGCCTGGCCGGACTGGATCATTCCTGCGTCGCGCGAGCCCACGCCGATCTTCCCGAGCGAGTCGAAGGCGTCGTACATGACCGTCTCCGGCGGACCCCACACGCCCTGCGTCCAGACGGAGTAGGTGGATGGAAGATCGATCGTCGCGACGGGAACCTTGGCGGTCGCCAGCGCCGGGCTCAGCGAGTCATCGAGACAGAGTCCCTGGAGCGGGTTGTCGGCCGTGCCGTTGAGATCCAGGTAGCGCCCGAGCCAGCCGGTCATCAGCTCGGCCTGGGTCGCGCCGACCTCCCAGTAGTGGCGGCTTGTGAAGTGAGACTGGTTTGGGTCGGTGTAGCCGATCGTCGGCATCACGCTGACCTTGCCCTCGTTGTGAAGCTGCGCGAGCGGCGCCGCGAGCGGGTGCCAGAAAAGCCGCGGGTCCTCGGTGAAGACGGGGCCGGCGCCGGCGGCGAGCGCGAGCGTGGTGCGGTATTGGCTGTAGAGCGGGTCGCCGGCCGGATAGAGGACCGACATCGAGTCGATGCCGCCCTGGAGGTAGACGTTGACGAGCACGCGCCCGGCCGCCGCCGGCGACTGCGCGGCCGCGGCAACGCCGGCCTCGAAGGCGTGCGGCTCGAGCAGCCTGCCGGCGCCGTAGACCGACAGCGCGAGGCCGCCCGAGCGCAGCAGGAAGCCGCGCCGCGAGAGGCCGGTCCCGGCGGGAGTCGGCATTCCCGGCTCGATCGCCGGCAGCCCGGCCCCCGCCTGCGCGACGCCGCGGCGCAGGAGCTCCGAGCGTGTGAAGTCGCGGCAGCTACAGGAGCGAATCGGCATCAGCAGGCGTGGTAGTCGGGGCTTGCGACGACGAGCGCCCGCAGCGCGTTCTCGGTCAGCGCCGGGTATTGCTGGCGCTCCCAGTCGGCGGTCGCCGAGTCAAGCGCGGCGCGCGCGTAGCCGGCCAGGGCGGCGCGCGTCGGCCCGCTGAGCAGCGGACCGCCCCAGAAATCGATCGCGTGCTTGGTCATCGCCACCGGATCGCCCTTGACCTTCGCCTTGCCCGGCTGGAGCGCGCGGTGCGGCTTGATCATCTCGGCGGTCAGGTTGAAGCGCGCGAGCCAGGTGTCGGTGTTGAGCCAGCGCGTCGCGTCCCAGCCGGCGACGTTGGGCGGGTAGAAGGGCGTCTGGCCGACGAGGCTCGACTCCCAGGCCCAGGAGTCGGTGTCGATGTAGCGGCCTATCGAGCGCAGCATCCCGGCGATCTGGACGATCGGCGGCTTGACCATCCGCGGCCCGTCGTAGAAGAGCGGGTGCATCAGCATCGCCTCGACCAGTGGGCGGATCTGGCGGCCCGATGAGACGTACATCTCGGCGGCGCTCTTCGCGTCGGCCGCCGGCAGCGGCTCGGGGCAGAAGTAGGACCACAGCTTCGCGACGAAGAAGGCCGGGTGGTCGGGATGGTGGACGAGCAGGCGCAGGCTGTCGCGCCAGCCGAAGCGGCCGCTGTGGTGGTAGATCTTCTTGACGCCGTCGTCGTGCAGCTTCGGGTCGAAGTGGAAGTCGTCGGGCTCACCGGTCGCCTGGTTCCAGGAGTTCGTCCAGCCGGTCAGCGCGCGGGAGTGCTGGCGGACGTCCTCCTCGGTGTAGCCGTTGCCCACGCCGAGCGAGAAGAGCTCCTGCATCTCGCGCGCGTAGTTCTCGTTCGGCGCCTGCTTGGTCGATCCCGAAAGCGACAGCCACACCTGCATCGCCGGGTCGATCGTCATGGCGGTCAGCATCTTCGGGAACGTCGTCAGGCAGAGTCGTCGCTGGGTGCGGTTCTGGTTGATCATCAGCCGCTGCGAGTTAACGCCCTCGTTGGACGTCGCAAACCAGTCGTGCCAGGTCAGCGTCATCCGCTCGATCAGCTGAGCCCGCGAGCGGACCATGCGATCAAGCCACCACAGGACGTCGTTGCCCCAGACGTCGTAGGGGGCGATCGGCTGCCCCTTCTCGACATGCGGCGCCGGGCCGACGAGGGCGTGGCTCGCCGGGCGCGTCAGCGACAGGACGGCATGCTGCATGCCCAGCGCCGCGACCTTCGCGCAGTCGCCGGGGCGCGGCCCGAAGCCGGCACGCCAGAGCAGTCGTTCCGCCTGCGCCGCCTCGAAGCGCCCGCGATAGACCGGCAGCGAACCATGAACGGTCGCCGGTTTTTGCCTTCGCCTGCGTGCGATGGCGGTCTCGGGCACCCACGGCAAGCGTCGGCAGCTTGCGCCCGGCGCATGAGCGCCGTTACGAGAAGCGGCCAGCCGCGTTGCTAGTTACGCGCCGCGGCTGCCAAAACGTCCACGACGAGCTCGCGCTCGGCTGCGCGCACGCGCTCGCCAAGTGAGACGACGTCGTCACCCTCGAGGACCGCCACCTCGACGGCGCCGACGATCGGCCCGCTGTCGTATTCCTCGGTGACGATGTGGACGGTCGCGCCGCTTAGCGTCGCACCCGAGGCGAGCACCGCAGCGTGGACGCGGTCGCCGTACATTCCCTCACCGCCGAAGGCGGGCAGAAGCGCCGGGTGGGTGTTGAAGATGCGTCCCTCAAAGGCCGCGAGCAGCGCGGGCCCGACCCGCTTCATGTAGCCGGCGAGCAGGACGTGCGTCACTTCAGCCGACCGCGCTGCGGCGACGAGCGCATCGTCGACCGCCTCCTCGCTCCCTTCGCTGCGCACCGAGATGTGGCGCCAGGCGACGCCGGCCGCGCGCGCCCGTTCGAGAACCGGCGCGTCGGCGTTGTTACTCACGACAAGCACCACCGAGCCGTCGATCCGGCCCTGAGCGCAAGCGTCGATCACGGCCTGCGCCGTCGTCCCGGCGCCCGAGGCGAGGATCGCGAGGCGCATCGGCATGGCGCCAGCATCGCAGAGGGGTGCAGCCCGCGCCGGCCTGCGCAGCCGAGTTCGCTCAGTTCATGACCAGCGTCTGGCGCAGTGCAGCGAACGCGCTGCTGACGCTCGGATAGACGTCGGCCGGCGCCTGTGTGAGTGCCGCCACACCTTCATTTGCTTTGGAGTCCACGAAGAAGACGTCGTCCTTCTCAAGAAGAACGCCAGCTTGGTCGACGTCGAAGCGCCAGTCGAGTGAGGCAAAGCCATCGATGGTGCTAGGACCGAGGTGCAAAAGCCGGTAGCCGGGCTCCTTGGCCAGCGCTGCTATCTCCTGTCGAGCGAGCGCACGCAGATTCGTGGTGGGCGGATTCTTTGACACGTCGACCCGAATCAGAGCCGTCGACTCGGAGGGGTCCTGAATCGTCGTGTCGGTCCCGTAGCTCTGCTGCTTCTCGGCCGTCACAATCGTCCAGCCCGTCGGGTACTCGATCGAGAAGGCGTGGCCGGAATATGTGTCAAGAGTTGGCGCGGGTGTCGTGGAGGTTGGAGTGGATGTCGTCGGCGTCGTCGCGGTGCCGGACGAGGTAGCCGTTTGGGTCTCGCTTTGGCAGCTGGCGGCAGGGACCGGCTGAGGCGCAACTTTCCAGGCATCGAGCAATGGCGCCGCGACGTCGGCGGACACTGCGAAGCCGATGCCGTTGGCCTGGTCGGTGCCGAGGTCAATAAGTCCGATCACGTCGCCGTCTTGAAGCGAAATAAGCGGTCCCCCGCTGTTGCCAGGGTTGATCGCGGCGTCGGTCTGGACCAAGTTCGTTCTCTCGATGCCGACGATCGGAATCGTTCGGTCAAGTCCGCTGACATCGCCTTGCGTAACCGTGAGTGGCAAGCCGAGCGGGAACCCTAGGACTGCCACGGCCTCGCCCAAGCGTGGCGACCGAGTCGCAATGTGGAAGAGGGGGCCGCTGATCGGCTTGGAGCTTCGAACCAGCGCAACATCGCGGGTGGCGTCCTCGCCTATGACCGTTCCCGTGCCGAGCGTATGTCCGGCTCGCACCAGCCTGATTGACACCGCGCCATCAACGACGTGCTCGACGGTGGCGACAAGTCGAGGGGAAATCAGGAAGCCGGTGCCGGTGGACAGCACGCCGCAGCCCGTTGACTCGATCCTGATGACGCCGTTCTGAACGCTCGCTACCAGATTCGCCAGCTGCTGCGATGACGACGTCTCCGTTGTGGAAGTGCTCCTCCGGCGGGCCGTGGTGGTATGCGAGGACGTGTTCGACGGTCGCGAGCTTCCACAGGCGGCAACGAGCGCGGCGGCGACGGTCATGATTGCTACCAGCCGGATCCCACGCAACACTTGCTCCGGCGTCCCGGTTGGAGCGGATCGCGGTTTGAAGCTTCGGATTCGCATTCGGTTCGACGCCGCGTCGTGGAGAGCGTGCCGACCGGTTAACGGCTCCACGGCGATCGCCGTTGAATAGTGACGCAAACTGCCCGAGATTCGGCAGCGGTCTGCGCCGCAGGGCGCGCGGTCGTCGATGACCGAGAACGCACCTAGATGGCTGATTCCTCGACCGTCGCAGCCGGCCGTGGAATCAGCCACCAGGGGCTGGCGTTTCGGCCCGGCGTCCCTGCCGGGTCGACACGCTTCGGTCGTCACAGAAAGGGCGACGACGCCTTGTTCTCTCTCCTGAGAATGCTGCTTATCCCTACGCCGTGCAATCTACGGCCCAACCGCGGGGCCGTCGTGAAGATCCGCGACACTCGTTGTGTCAAGTTGGTGACACAACGACCGCTGCACGGCTGCTCTCACGCTCACCAGACCAGTTCGAGCAGCCGCTCCCGGTCGAGCACGGCCGTCTGCGCGCGCGTCAGGCGGACCGTGCCGCGGCGCTCTTCCTCGCGCAACACCCGGTTGACCGTCGCCCGTGAGGTGCCGGCGAGGTCCGCGATGTCCTCCTGGCGAAGCGGGATGACGACCTCGCCGTCGACCTCCTCGTAGCGCTCGGCGAGCTCCGCAACGTGCTTTCGCACGCGCAGCTCGGCCGGCAGGTAGAGGGCGTCGACGAGCTGTGCGCTGAGGCGGCGGATCGAGGCCGCGAGCATCGCGATCATCACCTCGGTCAGCTGCGGGTATTCGCGGCGCAGGCGGTGGAAGTCGGCCTCGAAGATCGATTGCGTGACGAGCGGCTCGATCGCCACGACGGTCGCGCTGCGCTGCGCCTTGGGACCGAGCAGCGACAGCTCACCGAAGGAGTCGCCCGGCCCGAGCACCGCGAACGTCGTCCGCTGGCCGTGGCGGGTCGTCGCGCGCGCCGCGGCGCGCCCGCGTTCGATGAGGTGGATCGTGTCCGCGGGATCGCCCTCGTGGAAGACGACCTCGTCGCGTTCGAAGGTCCGCCGCCTGGCGATCTCGAGCACGCGGCGAACCTCCTCCGCGGGCACCCCTTCGAGCAGCCGCCACTCCATCTGGACAGTCTGCACAAAACTCCGCCGTCTCGATATCGCGAGCGCCCCTCCCCGCCACGCCGCCCCAACTCCCCGCCCTGGCAAACTGTTGCGCAGGCAATGAGTTCCACGAGCGAACAGGCAGTGCCCGGCAGCGCCCTTCTCGCCGACGAGACCCGCCTTGGGCCGGTCGAGCTGCGCGTGGCAGATCTCGATCGCTCGCTGCCCTTCTATGAGCAGGTGATCGGTCTGGGCGTGCTCGAGCGCGACGAGCGCAGCGCGTCGCTTGGCGGCCTCGGCGGCGAGGCGGTCGTCGTGCTCCACGCCGATCCCGCCGCGCGCGCGCCGGGCCGCGAGTCGGGCCTCTACCACTACGCGCTCCTGTTCAGCTCGCGCGAGGAGCTTGCGCGGGTCGGCCGCCGCGTCGCCGAGACGCGCACCCGCATCGACGGCGCCTCCGACCACGGCACGCACGAGGCGATCTATCTACCCGACCCCGACGGGATCGGCGTCGAGCTCGCCTCCGACCGCCCGCGCGAGGAGTGGCCGCCTGACGCGTTCGCGATGGGCGGCCCGCATCCGCTCGACGTCCAGGCGCTGTTTGAGACGATCGCCGGCGAGGCGCCAAGCGCGCATGCCGACGACGGCCTGCGCGTCGGCCACGTGCACCTCCACGTCAGCGACCTAGACGCCTCGAGCCGCTTCTACCACGACGGCCTCGGCTTCGCGGTTCGCGCGCGGATGCCGCACGCCGAGTTCGTCTCGGCCGGCGGCTACCACCACCACGTCGCCTACAACCTATGGCGCGGCGAGGGCGTTCGCGGCGCCTCACCCGACGTGTTCGGGCTGATCAACTGGACGCTGCGCACGGCCGACGAGGCCGACGCGGTGCGCGCGCGACTCGAGTCCCTCGGCTTCGCGATCGAGGACCGCTCACCAGGCTTCCTCGCGCGCGATCCGGCCGGGATCGCCGTCGCCGTTCAGTGAGCGCGCGGGGGCCGATCGATCCGGGCACGCGGATCGGCCACGTCCACCTGCGCTGCAGCGACATCGAGGGCATCCGCGCCTTCTACGTCGACATCCTCGGCTTCGAGGTGACCCTCGAGGAGCGCGGCGTGATCGGCTGGGGGCAGACCGGCGACGTGCTCTTCCTGCACGCCGGCGACTACCACCACCACCTCGGCTTCAACACCTGGCTCTCGGCCGGCGGCGACCCGGCGCCCGACGCCGCCACGGGCCTTCACCACGTCGCGATCAACTACCCGACGCAGGCCGCGCTCGCCGACGCGCTGACGCGCCTGCGCGAGGCCGGGTGGCCGATCCGCACGACGACCGACCACGGCACCCACCTCGCGCTCTACCTGGCCGACCCCGACGGCAACGGGGTCGAGCTCGCCTGGGACCGCCCGCCGGAGCAGTGGCCGCGCGACGCGCAGGGCCGCGCGCACTTCGAGGATCGCGGCGAGATCGACGAGCAGGCGCTGTTTGCCGGGCGCGCCTGAGGGTTTGGGGGCTGGCGCGGGCGGCGCCGCGCTCGCTATTTTGAGAGGGGCGTCCCTAGCGGTGGGGCGCGAGGCGGCCGAAGACCGTGCCGAGCGTCTGGATCTCGGGCTCGCTGAGGCGGTCGAAGAAGCGCTCGCGGACGGCCGCCAGATGCGTCTCCTGGGCGGCCTGGGCAACCGCCAGGCCGCGCTCGGTCAGGACGGCGTTGATCGCGCGGGCGTCGCTTGGACAGGGGCGGCGCTCGACGAGGCCGCGCGCCTCGAGCACATCGACGATCCGCGAGACGCGGCTGAGGCTGAGGTTGGCCTCGGCGGCGAGCGTCGAGAGGCGCAGCCAGCCCTCCGGCGCCGTCGCCAGGCGGACGAGCAATTCGAGCCCGCTCATCGTCAGGCCGTGCGCTGACTCGAGCTCGGTGTCGAGTTCGCGAATCAGGCGGCGATAGGTGGCGAGCAGGCCGATCCAGGCGGCCTCGTAGTCTTCGCTCCAGAGCGGAAAGCCGCTCGGGCTCGGCACGATTGCAGTCGTTTGTTCCTCTAACACTGACGTCTGCCCGTCCGTTGTGACGATGGGACGCGATCAGCGTAGTGCAGGTGTGAGGATGATGACTCCGTGAGCGTGTTGGCGACGCTGCCGGATGAGGTCGCCGGGGCGCGTGAGCGCTTCGATGAGCTCTACCGCTCGAGTGCGGGCGACGTGTACGCCTACGTCGCCTCGCTGCTGCGCGACCGCTCGGCCGCGGAGGATGTGACGGCGCTCGCCTTCGAGCGCGCGTTCCGCCGCCGCGCGCTTCTTGACCTGCGGCGGGGGACTCCGCGGGCCTGGCTGTTCGCGATCGCGCGCAACGCGGCGCTCGATGAGCTCCGCCGGCGGCGCCGCGTCGGCGCGATCGTGCGCGAGATCGCCGACGAGAGCGACTTCGACGACGTCGACGAGGTTCTCGCCGAGCGGCGCGTGCTGGTCCGCGAGGGGCTCGCGTCGCTCGAGCCGCAGGACCGCGAAATCATCCTCCTCAAATTCCTCGGGCGGCTCTCGAACGCCGAGCTCGCCCGTGTTCTTCGGTGCAGCGAGTCAAACGCCGGAACGCGGCTGCACCGCGCGATCGAACGACTTCGGGAGGTGTGCGGTGTCACGCGATGAGGAAACCGCGCGGCGGCTTGTCGAGCTGGACGCGCTCGACCGGATCCTGGCGCGCGAGCCGATCGCCGAGGAGCATCTGGAGCTCGCGGCGCTGGTCGACTCGGTGCGCGCCGGAGCGCCGTCGATCGATCCCACATTCGCCGCCTCGCTCGGGGAGCGCTTCGCGGGGCGGGCGGCTCGGTCCGCGCGCCGCCCGCGCGTCGGGCAGCTCGCGATCGCAAGCGGCGGACTCGTTGCGGCGGCCGCCGCGCTGACGATCCTTTTGTCGGGGTCGGTGAGGCAAGACCTGTTCGGTGGCGGCGGCGGTCCGCCTACGCCTCTCAGCCCCGCCGCCGGGGTCGCACATACAGGCGCGCCGGTCGGGCCCAACAAGTCGACCGTCGCGCCGCGCGCCGCGGTGACGTTCAACGCCGCCGCAGGCGGTTCCGCGACGACGGGCCCGGCGGTCCACGGGCGCCTCGTCCAGCGCGGATCGACGCTGACCCTTTCGACGCCGGCCTCCTCGATGCAGTCGGTGGCCAACCGCGTCGTCGTCGCGACCGAGCAGCTTGGCGGCGTCGTCGAGAGCTCGAACGTCTCGATCCAGGGGCACTCGAGCTACGCGAGCTATTCGCTGCGCGTCGCGAGCGGCCGCCTCGGCCGCCTGATCGCGGCGCTCTCGAGCATCGCCAACGTGCAGGCGCTCAACCAGTCGACGCAGGACATCACCAACCCCTACGACCGCGAGGTCGCGCTGCTCGCGCAGCGGATCGCGGAGCGGGCGTCGCTTCGCAAACAGCTCGCGATCGCGCCGACCGCCGCGCAGGCCGCGAGCCTGCGCAAGCAGATCGCGGGGCTGAACATCCGGATCGCGATCGAGCAGGAGACGATCACGCGCCTCCAGCGTGACGCCGCCAACGCGACGCTCGGCGTGCAGCTCGTCGTCGGCGCCGCGACGAAGCACTCGAGCCACTCGGGCGCGCTCGCGACCGCCTACCACGACGCGCTGAACGCACTCCAGGAGATCCTCGCGATCGCGCTCGTCGTGCTGGCGATCGTGCTGCCGTTCGCGCTCAGCGGCCTGGCTGTTTGGTGGGCGGCGACGGCGGTCCGCCAGCGGTCGCGCGAGCGCGCGATCCGCGCCGCCTGAGGCGCTAGATTCAGCGCTCTGGAGCTATCGCAGATCAGATCGGGGCTGTGGCGCTGGACCGCGCCGCACCCCGCCTGGATGCCCGCCGAGCCGCGGTCGAGCGGCGAGTGGCCGCGCGAGGTCGGCTGCGTCCTCTACGAGGCGGGCGCCGCCGCCGTGTTCATCGATCCGCTCGTGCCCGAAGAGGACGAACAGCTCTTCTGGGAGTGGGCCGACGCGCGCTGCGAGGGGCGATCGGTCGCGGTTCTCGAAACGGTCCGTTTCCACGGCCGCAGTGGCGCTGAGGTGATCGTGCGCTACGGAGCGGGTACGGCGCCGCCGGGCGGGCTCGTCGAGGCGCTCGAGTTCCCCGCCGCCGACGAGACGATGTTCTGGCTTCACGAGCACAGCACGCTGGTCCCGGGCGATCGCCTGCTCGGAGCCGAGGACGGGAGCGGCGCCCTACGACTGTGTCCGCAGTCCTGGCTTCGCTACCTCGACCCGCCGCCGAGTGAGGCTGAGCTCGCCGCGCTGCTGGCGCCGCTGCTCGAGCTCGACTGCGAAGCCGTGCTCGTCTCGCACGGCGAGCCGGTCCTCTCGGGCGGCGCCGCGGCGATCGCGCGGGCCCTCGAAGCCGCGTGAGCGACTGGCCGCTCGAGTCGGACCTCGAGCGAAGCCACGAAGCGGCGCTCGCGACGCGCGAGCGGATCCGGCCGTGGGTGCGCGAGACGCCGCTGATCGAGGCGGCGCCCGACCTCTTCCTGAAGCTCGAGACGCTC
>DATGHN010000231.1:0-12336 GCA_035308005.1 Solirubrobacteraceae bacterium | reverse complement strand
GCTCGGCTGCGAAAACGTCCGCACGATCCTTCAGAGCGGCAACGTGGTCCTCGACAGCTCGGACTCGGCCGCCGCGCTGAAGACGACGATCGAGGGCGGCCTCTCGAAAACCTTCGGCTACGCGGCAAAGGTGCAGATCCTGGCCATCGGCGCGCTGCGCGAGATAACGGGCGACTACCCCTTCAAGGCGGACGAGAAGCGCCACAGCTACGTCGTCTTCTTCGAGAACGGCCTCGAGCAAAAGCTCCTTGAGGAAGCCGGTGATCTCGACGATGAGGTCGAGCGGATCGCCGGCGGCGACGGCGTCATCTACTGGCAGGTGCCGATCGGCATCACCTTGAAGAGCCCGTTCGCGAAGTACCTAACGCTGGCGCGCTACAAGGCCTTCAACACCAATCGCAACCTGAACACGCTGCACAAGGTCATCGCCGCCGCCGACGCCTGATCGCTACGGTAGCTATACGCGACCGGTGTCGCGCGCGAACGCATAGGCGGCGATCGCCGAGAGCACGGCCGTCCAGGCGACGATCACGACCCAGCCACGGGTGCCCCAGCCGGTGCCACCGACCGCGATGTGCGCGGCCTGGACCAGCCAGTAGGAGGGCACGTACTGGCCAACCGTGTGCAGGAACCCCGTCACCGGGAACCACGTGCCGCCGATGAAGGCCAGCAGCGAGACGATGCCGCCGGTCGCGGGGCCGGTCGAGTCGATCGTGAGCAGGTGGCCAAGCGCGATGCCGAGCGCCGCGAACGGCAACAGTCCGATCGCGATCAGCCCGGTCATCTCGATCCAGCGCCCGGCGGGGATGCTCACGCCGAGCGTGGCGCCTGCGATGTAGAGCAGCCCGAGGCTGCAGCCGGCCATGACGTAGGCGGTCAGGACCTTGGCGCGGAGGTAGGAGCGCGTCGACAGCGGCGTGATCCGAAGCTGGCGGGTCCAGCCCACCTGGCGCTCGCCGGCGATGCGGAAGCCGGCCGACATCATCGCCATCATCGTCCCGAACGAGGCGAGGCCGCACATGTAGTAGAGCGGAAGCGCGATCCCCGAGTGGTTGTAGTTGTGGACGTTTCGGTTGGGCGCCGCGATCAGGTAGTAGAGGATCAGCGGGAAGCCGAACGCGAAGATGAACAGCCGCCGCTCGCGGAACGTGCGCTTCAGCTCGAAGCGGGTGTAGGCGAACTGCCTCACAGCGCGAGCTCCCCGTCGCCGGCGCCGATCTCCTCATCGCCGACGAGGCGCATGAACGCATCCTCGAGGCCGGCCCCGGTGATCTCGATGTCGCGGATCTCTTCGTGGCGCGCAAGCAGCTGGCGGATCGCTCGGTCGGAGTCAGAGCAGACGAGTGTGATCGCCTCGCCGTGCCGCAGCACCGAGTCGACGCCGTCGAGTGCGCCGAGCTCGGCCTCGCCGACGCCCGGCAGGGTCGCTCGGATCGTGCGCGTTCCGACCTTGCCTTTGATCTCGGTCGTCGGGCCGTCGGCGACGACGACACCGCGCGCCAGTAGCACGGCTCGATCCGCGTTGGCGTCGGCCTCGTCGAGGTAGTGGGTGGCGAACATCAGCGTGCGCCCCTCGGAGGCAAGCCGCCGCATCGCCTGCCAGAACGCCCGGCGCCCCTCGACGTCCATCGCAACGGTCGGCTCGTCGAGGATCAAAAGCTGCGGGTCGCCGACGAGCGCGACGGCGAAGCGCACGCGCTGCGTCTCACCGCCGGAGAGCTTCTGCGTGCGCTGGCTGGCAACCTCGTCGAGGCCGACCAGCTCGATCACGTCGTCGACGGGAAGCGGCCGTGGATAGAGCGCCGCCGCCATCGAGACGAGCTCGCGTACCGTGAGGTTGCGGATCAGCGCGCCGGTCTGAAGCATCGCTCCGACGAGGCCCTCCTTGACTGCGACGCCCGGGTCGCGCCCGAGCACGCTGACGCTGCCGCCGTCAGGGCGAACGAGCCCGAGGATCATGTCGATCGTCGTCGACTTGCCGGCTCCGTTGGGACCGAGCAGCGCGACGGTCTCGCCGCGCGCGATGCTGACATCGATGCCGCGCACGGCCTGGATCGGCCCGGCCGGCCCGCGCCACGATTTCTCAAGACCGCGCAGCACGACCGCCTCGCCACCCCCGGCGGAAGCAGTAGCGCTCACCAGGGCAGCCTAGCCGACGTCGGCGGCCTAGCGCAGGTCGTCGAGGGCGTAGACGTCGGGGCGACAGTAGCCCGGCTCATTCGGGCTCTGCATGATCACGCCCTGCATCGCCGCGCGAAAGCCGCGCGCGAGCATCCGCCGGTAGGCGTCGTGGCGGGCGAGGTTGACTCCCGCCGTCAAAACCTGCGCGCCGCCGGCCGCGGCGAACGCCTCGCAGGCGTCGAGCAGCTCCTCGAAGGCGTCGGCGTCGCGGGCAACCGCGAACTTGACTAAGCAGACGTCGCTCGAAGCCTCGCCCGAGCGGTCGTGGCAGACGGCGAAGCCGCGCAGTCCGCCGTCGCCGCCGCGGACGAGCACAGTCGCGCCGAATCCGTGCTCGTGCGCGGCCTCGATCTCGCCGCTCAGGTCAAGGCCCGCAAAGGCGGCGTCACTGAGCGCGCGGCATTCCGCGAGCGCCGCCGCGTCGCCCGCGTAGGTGTCGGGCGCCTGCCCGGGCGCCGGCGGCTTGGTCAACACCGAGGTGAGCTGCTGCGGCCAGTAGCCGAAGCGCTGGTAGAGACCGACGTGCTTGGTGCTCTGGGCGAACGTGAAGAGCGCCGACTGCCGCACCCGCCACGCTGCGAAGAGGTCCATCACCGGCTCGAGCAGCCGGCCGCCGATGCCCTGGTCCCAGTTGTCCGGGCGCACGCACAGCGGGCCGAAGTAGGCGTAGCTGCCCCAGCGGGTGGCGTAGACCGCGCCGACGATCTCGCCGCCCCGCTCGGCGACGAAAGCTCCGCCAGGATCGGCTCTGTAGCGCGCACGAAGGATGTCCGAGTCGCCGAACACCGTCATCGGATCGGGCACGCCGAGCCACGTCCCGAAGGCCAGCCGCATGACGCGATCGGCCTCCTCGACGTCGCTGTCGAGCATCAGCCGGATCGCGGTGTCGGTCACCGGCGCTCAGGCCTCCGGCGCGACCCCGGCGCGCGCGTCGCCCGCGGCCAGCAGGCGCTCGCGCAGCGCCGCCTGCTCCTCCGGCGTCGGATCCCACTGGGCGATGTCGGGCAGCTCCTCGAGCCCCTGCAGGCCGAACAGCTTCAGGAAAAGCGTCGTCGTGCGGTAGGTGACGGCGCCGAACTGCGACCGGCCGCTTTCCTCGATCAGCCCGCGGTCAAGCAGCGAGGCGACCGGCGAGTCGGCGTTGACGCCGCGGATCCGTGCGATCTCTGGCCGCGACACGGCGCCCAGGTAGGCGACGATCGCGAGCGTCTCGAGCTGAGCCGGCGTCAGCGTCGCAAGGCGCGGCTTGGCGAGCAGCGCCCGCGCCGCGTCCTCGGCGGCGGGGTCGCTCGAGAATGTGTAGCCGCCCGCCAGTCGGCGCAGCTGCATGCCGCGCTCGCCGGGGGCAAACGCCGCCTCGAGCTCGGCAAGCGCGGCCGTGACGTCCCGCTCGCCGGCGCCCGTCGCCTCCGCGAGCTCGCCGGCGTCGACGGGATCGCTTGAGAGGAACAGCAGCGCCTCGATGATCCGCGCGAGCTCGCTCACGCCGCGGCCTCCTTGGCGAGGCGGCGGACGGTGATCTCGCCGAACGGCTCGACCTGGTCCCAGCTTGCCTCGCCGCGCTTGTGCAGCTCGAGCAGCGCCCACAACGTGATCGCGACGGTCATCCGGTCGGCGTCGCGGACGGCGTCATCGAAGCTCAGCGCGACCGCCGAGCGCAGCAGCTCGCGCAGGTGGGCGACACGGTCGGCGACCGACACGCGCACGACGCTGATGTGGCTGAAGTCAAGCATCGCGGGGAGTGCGAGCAGACCGCCGATCGCGCCGCCGAGCGAGGCCGGATCCCAGATCGGCCCCTCGACCTCATCGAGTGAGCTGCGCCGCAGGTGCGCCGGCAGCGGCGCCTCGCGAAAGCGAGCGTGCGGCTGCGCGGCGAGGGCGCCTCGCAGGTGCTCGGCGGCAGCGCGGTAGCGGCGCGCGTCGAGCATTCGCGCGAGCAGCTCCTCGGCGGCCTCGCCGGGCTCGATGTCGAGCAGCTCGTCGAGCTCCTCGCCCGGCAGAAGCAGCCGCGACTTCAGCTCGAGCAGCGCGGCGACGAGGACGATGAACTCCGTCGTCGCCTCGAGATCGAGCTCGCCGCGCGCGTCGAGGTGGTCGAGGTAGGCGAGCACGACCTCCGCCAGCGCCAGCTCCCGCAGGTCGACCTCCTCGCGCAGAACGAGCGTCAGGAGCAGGTCGAACGGGCCGCTGAAGACGTCGAGATCCAGCTCGAGCTCGGCGAGATGCACGGGGCGAAAGCTATCGCGGACGGCCGACGGTCCGGGGCTAGCCGTTGGGGCCGACGCCGATCGCGCGCCGCACGTCGTCGAGCACACCGGAGGCGATCTCGCGGGCCTGCGCGGCACCGTTGGCGAGGATCGCCTCGAGACCGTGCTGGTCGGCGCGCAGCTCGCCGTAGCGCTCGCGCACCGGCGCCAGGTACTCGACCACCTCGGTGGCCAGCGCTGCTTTGAAGTCGCCGTAGCGCGCGTTCGCGAAGTCGCGCTCGATCTCGGCGGGCGCGACGCCGCGCACGACCGCAAGCACGGTGATCAGGTTCGTGATCCCCGGCTTCTCGCTCGAGCAGACGATCCCCTCGCCGGAGTCGGTGACGGCGCGCTTGAGCTTGCGCTCGACGACGGCCGGCTCGTCGAGGACGTACAACGTGCCCTCCTCGGCAGCGGTCGTCGACATCTTCGACGTGGGGTCCTGGAGGTCCATGATCCGCGCACCGATCTCGGGGATACGCGCCTCGGGCACCACGAGGATCTCGCCGAAGCGGGCGTTGAAGCGGATCGCGATATCGCGCATCAGCTCGAGATGCTGGCGCTGGTCATCGCCGACGGGGACCTCGTTGGCGCGGTAGGCGAGCACGTCGGCCGCCATCAGCGTCGGGTAGAAGAACAGCCCGGCCGAAACAAGCTCGCGCTGCTTGGGCGCCTTGTCCTTGAACTGGGTCATGCGGCCGAGGTCGCCGTAGGACGTCAGGCAGCCGAGGATCCAAGCGAGCTCGGACTGCTCGGCGACGTCGCTCTGGCGAAAGAGGATGCAGCGCGCCGGGTCAAGCCCCGCCGCGAGCAGGATCGCCATCGTGTCGTACGTGCGCTCGCGCAGCTCTTCGGGACCCCAGTCGACGGTGAGAGCGTGCAGGTCGACGATGCAGTAGATCGCCTCGCCGCGGTCCTGGCCGGCGACGTACTGGACGATCGCGCCGATGTAGTTGCCGATGTGCTTTCGGCCCGTCGGCTGGATTCCGGAGAAGATTCGCATGGCGCTCGGAGCGTACCGGGCCGTTGACTGGGTCGCGCGGTGTGGGCAGACTGGCCGCCCATGGACATCGTCGCCGGCAGCGCGAGCTTCATCGACAGCGGCTTGAACGTCTGGCAGTGGCGCCTCGGCCCCGTGATGCGCTACGCCGTCGAGCTCTCCGGCGCGGCGCGGCCAAAGGTCTGCTGGCTCGGCACCGCCCACGGCGACAGCCTCGCGGGGATCCGCGGCTTCTACGGCGCCTGCGCCGGCGAGGCCGTCGAGGCAAGCCACCTGCAGCTCTTTTCGATGCCCAACGTCGACCCCGCCGAGCATCTGCTGAGCCGCGATGTGATCTGGGTCGGCGGCGGCTCGCTCGTCAACCTGCTCGCGGTCTGGCGCGCGCACCGCCTCGACGTGATCCTGCGCGAAGCCTGGGAGCGCGGGATCGTGCTGGGCGGGATCAGCGCCGGGTCGATCTGCTGGCACTCGGGCGGCAACACCGATTCCTTCGGCGAATTGCGGGCGGTCACCGACTCACTCGGCCTGCTCCCCCACTCGACCTCGGTCCACTACGACTCCGAGCTCGAGCGCCGCCCTCACTACCACTCGCTCGTCGCCGACGGGACGCTCCCCGCCGGATACGCGACCGATGACGGGGTGGCGATCCACTACCGCGGCCACGAGGTCGAGCGCGTCATCGCCGACGCCGCCGGCCGCTACGCCTGGCGCGTGTCGGCTACCGGCGATGGCGGGGCGCTCGAGGAGCGCCTCGAGCCCGAGCTCCTCGCCTAGAGCGCCTGGCGCAGCACCGGGTTCTTGGCGGCGGCGGCCTCGTCGAGGCGCCGCACCGGCGTGTCATACGGAGCGCCGCGAGCGATCTCGGGGTCCTCGCGCGCCTCGGTGAGGATCGCGGCGACCGCCGCCGCGAACTCGTCGAGGGTCTCGCGCGTCTCGGTCTCGGTCGGCTCGATCAGCAACGCCTCCTCGACGAGCAGCGGGAAGTAGACGGTCGGCGGGTGATAACCGAAGTCGAGCATCCGCTTGGCGAGATCGAGCGTGCGGATCCCGAGCTGCTGCTTCATCGGCGCGCCGCTGAGCACGAACTCGTGCATGCAGATCCGCTCGTAGGCGGGCGGCAGGAGCTCGGTGACGCCCAGGGCGCGCAGTCGCGCGAGCAGGTAGTTGGCGTTCAGCACGGCGGTCTCCGAGACGTCGCGCAGGCCGGCCGCGCCGAGCGAGCAGATGTATGCGTAGGAGCGCACGAAGCAGCCGTAGTTGCCCTGGAAGCCACGCAGACGGCCGATCGACTTCGGACGGTCGTAGTCGAGCTCGAACTCGACCGCCGAGCCGTTGCCCTCGGAGCCGCCGTGGCGCGTCAGAACCGGCCGCGGCAGATATGGCTCGATCGCGTCGGAGACGGCGATCGGTCCCGAGCCCGGTCCGCCGCCGCCGTGGGGCTGCGTGAAGGACTTGTGGAGGTTGAAGTGGACGATGTCGAAGCCCATGTCGCCCGGGCGCGAAATCCCCATGACGGCGTTCAGGTTCGCGCCGTCGTAATAGAGGACGCCGCCGACGTTGTGGACGATCGCCGCGATCTGGGCGATGTTCGGATCGAACAGGCCGAGCGTGTTGGGGTTCGTCAGCATCAGGCAGGCGACATCGCTGTCGGCCTTCGCGCGCAGGTCGTCGAGGTCGACCCCGCCGCGCTCGTCGGTGCCGACCTTGACCACCTCGTAGCCCGCCATCGTCACCGTCGCTGGGTTCGTGCCGTGGGCGGTGTCGGGCGTCAGCACCTTGCGGCGCTGCTCGCCGCGATCGGCGTGGTAGGCGCGCGTCAGAAGCACCCCGGCCAGCTCACCGTGCGACCCGGCTGAGGGCTGAAGCGAGACGTGCGGCAGTCCGGCGATCTCAGCAAGGGCGCGTTCGAGGTTCCACATCACCGTCAGCGCGCCCTGCGCACGCGAGTGGTCGGTCAGCGGGTGAAGGCGTGAGTGGCCGGGCAGCGCCGCGACGCGCTCGTGCAGCCGCGGGTTGTGCTTCATCGTGCACGAACCGAGCGGGTAGAAGCCGGAGTCGAGGTCGAAGTTGCGCCGCGAGAGCCGCACGTAGTGGCGGACGAGCTCGGGCTCGGAGACCTCGGGCAGGCGCGCCGGCTCGCGACGGCGAAGGCGCGGCGGGATCAGCTCATCGATCGAGCGCTCGGGGACGTCGGCCGGCGGCGCCTCGAACGCGCGGCGTCCGGGGCGTCCCTGCTCGAAGATCGTCCGCACCGTGTCCGCGCTCACGCCTGCATTCCTCCGGTCGCGTTCGCGGTGCGCTCCGCCGCCACGGCGCGCCCAAGGACATCGGCGAGGTGGTCGATGTCCTCTCGCGAGCGCCGCTCGCTGACGGCGACCAGCAGCCCGTCCGGGTACTCGGGATAGTCGCGGCCGAGCGCGTAACCCGGCTCGATGCGATCCCCGGCGCAGCGCGCGATCACGCGCTGCACGCCGGCGGCGTCACCGAGACCGAGCGATACCGCGAACTCGCGCGTGATCGGCTGCTCGTGGAGCGGCGTCACGCCTTCGATCGCGCCGAGCGCCTCGCGCGCGTAAGCCGCGCGGCGGGCGAGCAGCTCGGCCAGCTCGGGCAGCCCGCGGCGGCCGAGCCAGGAGAGGTAGACCACGCCGGCCAGCGCATTCAGCGCCTGCGCCGTGCAGATGTTGGAGGTCGCCTTCTCGCGGCGGATGTGCTGCTCGCGCGTCTGCAGCGTCAGCACGAAGCCGCGGCGCCCGTCGACGTCGCACGTCTCGCCGGCGATCCGCCCCGGCATGCGCCGCAGGTGCTCCTCGCGCGCGGCGAAGAAGCCGAACGACGGTCCGCCGAAGTCGAGCCGATTGCCGAGCGTCTGACCCTCGCCGACGCAGACGTCGACGCCCTGCGAGCCGGGCGGCTCGAGGATCCCGAGCGACAGCGGGTCGGCGCTGACGACGACGAGCGCGCCGTGCTCGCGCGCGGCGGCGGCGAGCGGCTCGATGTCCTCGACGGCGCCGAGAAAGTTGGGCTGTGCGAGAAACACGGCGCCGACGTCCTCGCCGAGCGCCTTCTCCCACGCCTCGGCGTCGGTGACGCCGCCCCGCAGGGCGATCTCCTCGACGCTCGTGCCAAAGCCCACCGAGTAGGTTCGAAGCGTCTCCCGCGCGTGCGGGTGAAGGCCGCGCGAAACGAGGAAGCGCGGGCGGCCGTTGGTCAGTTTCGCGAGGTAGCCGGCGGAGGCCACGGCCGACGGGCCTTCGTAGACCGACGCGTTCGAGACGTCCATGCCGGTCAGCTCGCAGATCGCCGTCTGGTACTCGAACATCACCTGCAGGCCGCCCTGCGAGATCTCCGGCTGATAGGGCGTGTAGGGGGTCAGGAACTCCGAGCGCCCGAGCAGCATGTCGATGACGGCCGGGATGTAGCCGTCGTACATGCCCGCGCCGAGGAACGAGATGACCTCCTCGGCCGAGGTGTTGCGGGCGGCGAGCGAGCGCAGGTGCTCATAGACCTCCGCCTCGCCGAGACCGGCCGGGATGTCGAGCGGGCGTGTCAGGCGCAGCTCGGGAGGGATCTCGGCGAACAGCTCGTCGATGCTCGCCACGCCGATCGCCTCGAGCATCGCCTCGCGATCGCTGTCGGTGACGGCCGTGTAGCGCGTCATCGCGGCGCTCCGTTCAGGAGATCAGCGCGACGTAGGCGTCGCGCTCGAGCAGCGCCTGCGCCTGGTCGGGATCGGAGATGCGTACCTTGACCATCCAGCCGGCGCCGTAGGGGTCGTCGTTGATCGCCTCCGGGGCCTTGCCCAGCGCCTCGTTGACCTCGACCACCTCGCCCGACAGCGGCGCGATCACGTCCGAGACGGCCTTCACCGACTCGACCTCGGTGTAGGGCTGATCCTGGGTGACGGTCGTACCGACCGCCGGCGGCTCGAAGAAGACCACCTCGCCCAGTGAGTCCTGGGCATGCCATGTGATCCCAAAGGTCGCCGTGTCGCCCTCGATCCGCGCCCAATCGTGCTCGCGGTGGTAGAGGAGTTCTTCGGGATAGGACGCTTGCGAAGCCATCGTCACCTCGTCGCAGTGGACTCTATTGGTTTGGCGGTCAGACCTTCAGCAGAGGTCGCTTTTCGACACGTGCCCGGCGAGTCTTCCCGCGGACGTCGATCTCGAACTCCGTTCCCGGCACCGCCGTCTCAAGCGGCAGGTAGGCAAGGCCGATCCCCTGCTCGAGGCTCGGCGAGAAGGTGCCGCTCGTGACAACCCCGCCGCCGATGACCTGATCCCCCGGCCGCGCCGCGCCGCGATCAAGCACGACGAACGGCACGAGCTTCTGCGGCGGCGGATCGGCGCGCGCGGCCTCCACAGCCTCGGCGCCGATGTAGCCGCCGCCGCGCCGGCAGGCCCAGCCGAGACCGGCTTCGATCGGCCCGCGGTCGGCCGAGAGGTCGTTGCCGTAGAGGTGGTAGCAGGCCTCCGTGCGGAGCGTGTCGCGCGCGGCGAGGCCGGCGGGCTTCGCGCCGCGGCGGACCAGCACATTCCAGACCGCCGGCGCGTCGTCGGGCGCGAGCAGGATCTCGACGCCGTCCTCGCCGGTATAGCCGGTCGCGGCGACGAGCGCCTCGGCGCCGTTGATCGTGCGGGTTCCGACCGTCATCCGCTCGGGGAGCGGCGCGCTCGCGACCGCCTGCACGATCTCGCGCGCTAGCGGTCCCTGGACGGCGATCATCGCGTAGTCGCCGGCGCGGTCGGTCACTTCGGCGTCGAAGCCGTCGCGATGCGCGCGAAACCAATCGAAGTCGGCGGCGTGGTTTGCGGCGTTTGTGACCGTCAGGAAACGGTCTGCCTCGAGGCGGTAGTTGATGACGTCGTCGAGAACGCCGCCGTCCTCGTTCAGCAGCAGCCCGTATTGCGCGCCGCCGATCGGGATCGCGGCGACGTCGTTTGTGCACAGATGCGCGAGCAGCTCCGCGGCCTGCGCTCCGCTCGTCTCGATCTGCCCCATGTGCGAGACGTCGAAGGCGCCGGCGGTCGAGCGAACCGCGAGGTGCTCGGCGATCTGGCCGTCGCCGTAGCGGATCGGCATGTCCCAGCCGGCGAAGGCGCCCATTCGCGCACCGAGCTCCATGTGGGCCTCGTGGAGGGGGGTTTGCAGAAGCGCGATGGACAACGCGCGGGCCACCCTAGCTGGTCGACTCCTCGCCGTCGAAGTAATCGACAGTGTTGTCAGCGCGGAACATCAGCGCCAGCGCGCCGGGCGCGCCGAACTGCCCGCCGCGCGCGGCGACCTTGCCGCTGTCGGGGTATTCGACGACGTCGGCCTCCGCCGGCGAGCTGACAATGAGGAAACGAACGGGCTCGTCGCTTCGATTGATCAGCTGGTGGGCGCCCTCGCGGCCGGGGTGGAAAATGACGACCTCACCGGTTGCGAGGAGGCGCTCGCCCGCGGGGGTGCGAAGCGTCGGGCAGCCGCGGAGGACGATCAGCATCTCCTCGAGCCCGAAGTGGGCGTGGTAGGGGAGATTGCGGCCGCCGGTCGGGAGCTCATAGACCGTCGCGCCGAGCCGGCGCGCGCCGGCGGCGCGGCCGACGCTGGCGCCGCTCAATGCAAACGGACCGTGCTCGACGCTGCGCTCCCAGTCGTCGCCGTAGACGTTCGCGCTCACGGCGCCGACGCTAGCACGGCGCCCAGCGCGCGATCAGCGCAAGAACGGCGGGACGTCGATGTCGTCGTCGCGGATCTCGACGGGCGCGCGACTTGACTCGCGCCGGCGCGATCCACCTCCGCCGCCGCTGTCTCGCTCGGCGAGGCGGTCGCGGATCCGGCCGTGGCGATCGAAACCGGTTCCGATCACGGTCACGCTGACGTCGTCGTCCTGCTGCTCATCGATCACTGCGCCGAAGATGATGTTGGCCTCGCGGTCGGCGGCGGTCTGAACGATCTCGGCGGCCTCGTTGACCTCGAACAGCCCGAGGTTTCGCCCGCCGGTGATGTTCAGCAGGATGCCTGTCGCACCGTCGATCGCCTCCTCGAGCAGCGGCGAGGAGATCGCCTGGCGCGCGGCGTCGGCGGCGCGGCTCTCGCCGCTGCCGATGCCGATGCCCATCACAGCGGTTCCGGCGTCGGTCATGATCGTGCGCACGTCGGCAAAGTCGAGGTTGATCAGGCCGGGGATCGTGATCAGATCGGTGATCCCCTGCACACCCTGGCGCAGGACGTTGTCGGCTTCCCTGAAGGCGTCGAGAATCGACGTGCGCCGCTCGACGACAGCCAGCAGGCGCTCGTTGGGGATCACGAGCAGCGTGTCGACGACCTCGCGCAGCTTGCGGATGCCCTCCTCGGCCTGCATCGCGCGCTTGGCGCCCTCGAACTCGAACGGCCGCGTCACCACGCCGACGGTGAGCGCGCCGATCTCGTTCTTGGCGATGTCGGCGATCACCGGAGCGGCCCCGGTGCCGGTCCCGCCGCCCTCGCCGGCCGTGACGAAAACCATGTCGGCGCCCTTCAACGCCTCCTTGATCTCGTCGCGCGATTCGGCCGCGGCGCCCTGTCCGATCTCGGGATTCGCGCCGGCGCCGAGACCCTTGGTCAGTTCGTGGCCGATGTTGAGCTTGATGTCGGCGTCGCACATGGCGAGCGCCTGCGCATCGGTGTTGCACGCGATGAACTCGACGCCCCGCAAGCCGGCGTCGACCATCCGGTTGACCGCGTTCGTGCCGCCGCCGCCGACGCCGACGACCTTGATGACTGCGAGATAACTGCCGCTTTCCATGTGTGACCGTCCGACCCTTGAGTTAGCGTTGAGTGTTTCGTGAACAGTCGCTTACAGCGGAGTTTCGCACGTTATGCCCTGGGATTGCGGTAAGTCAACGGCCGCCCGCGCCCGCAAGCGCGATTGCAGATCGCCGAATT
>DATGHN010000230.1:0-11464 GCA_035308005.1 Solirubrobacteraceae bacterium | reverse complement strand
ACTCAGCTTGCGCAGGCGTCGAGACGCGATTGACCGCCGTTTCGCACGGGTACTCCCGTGTCATGGCGCAGACAGCTTTCGCGCATGTTCACCCCGGTGCGCCGCTCTCGCGCTGCGAGTACTGCGGCGAGGAGTTCGAGCCGTGCGCCCCGCTGTGGCAGGAACTCGGCGACGGGACGGTGACGCTGTCGTGCTCGGGCGCGCTCGACGAGCGGGGAACGGGGCGGATCTGGCATCCGGCCTGCCTCGGCCACGCCACCGTGCACCTCGCCGCCTGACGAGGCCGCCCTTCTAGCCCGCGCCGTCGCGTGGCCAGTCGATGGCGCGCTCGGGAAAAGCGGCAAGCAGCGGGCTCGCCGCCGGAAGCGCCTGCGCGCGGCGCACGTAGCTCTCATCGAGCTCCGACAGCTTCGTCACCCCGAGCAGCGCCATCGCGATGCTGATCTCCTCTTCGAGGATTTCGAGCACCCGTACCAGCGCCGCCTCGCCGCCCGCGGCGAGCGCGAGCGCCTCGAGGCGTCCGACAGCGACCGCGGTCGCACCGAGGGCGACCGCCTTGAGTACGTCGGTGCCGCGCAGGAAGCCGCCGTCGACGATGATCTCGGCGCGTCCGCCGACCGCGTCGACGACCTCGCGCAGCGACTCGATCGTCGCATCGGCGTGGTCGAGGTCGCGCCCACCGTGGTTTGACACCCAGACGACCTCGAAGCCGCGGTCGACGGCGATCTCGGCGTCGCGTCCGCTCTGGACCCCCTTGACCATCGCCGCCAGACCGGACTGCTCGCGCATCGCCTCCAGCCGATCCCACGTCAGCCGCGCCTGCCAGACAATCCCCGGCTCCGGTCGCCCGTCGCGGTGGGTCGGCGGTCGCCATCCGCTGCGGAGCTGTCGTTCGCGGCGGCCGTAGTGGGCGGAATCCACGGTCAGGGCGATCGCCGCATAGCCGCTCGAGGCGACGCGGCCGATCAGCTGCTCGCACCACTCGGCGTCGCCGCGGATGTAGAGCTGGCTGATCAGCGGAGCGGCGGTGGAGGCGGCGACCTCCTCGACGCTTGGCTTGGTTACAGAGCTGATCACGGCCAGCGTCCCGAACCGCTCGGCCGCCCGTGCGGTGGCGATTCCGCCGTCGGGCGTGATCGCCTCGAGCGCCCCGATCGGCGCCAGCACGACCGGGATCCTCAACCGATGTCCTAGCAGCGATGTCGACGGATCGACGACCGAGACGTCGCGCCCGACGCGCGGGCGCAGCACCAGCGAATCGATGCCGAGACGGTTACGCCGGGCCGTCGTTTCTGACTCCGCGGCGCCTGTGATGAAGTCCCAGACGTCGTCGCTGAGGTTCGCCCGAGCGGCGTCGATGATCGCGTGCGTTGTTGCTGCGGTGTCGAAATCGTGCGGCACTCACGCGATCGTAGCCCGCGTGGATAACATGCGCCCGCGATGCAGCGTCGCCGCGCTCGCGGCGGCTGTTCAGCGAAAGGAAGTGGATCGCCATGGCCATCCCGGCCAGCCATCCGACGCTCGACTACACCGTTACCGATCGCGTCGCCCATGCCACGTTCACGCGCGAGGATCAGCAGAACACGCTCTCGGAGCAATCGCTGGACGACCTCAACGCCGTCGTCGCCCGCGTCCAGCAGGACACCGATCTACGCGCCCTTGTGATCCGCGGCAGCGGCGGCGAGTACTTCTCCGCCGGCCTCGACCAGGACCTGTTGGCGACGGCCTTCGCGGACTTCGAGTACTACGAGCACGCGCTGACGCGCGTGGCGGCGACATGCTTCTCGCTCGAGGCGCTCGAGGTACCGGTCGTCGCGGCCGTCAACGGCATCTGCAGCGAGGTCGGGTTCGAGCTGGCGCTGGCCTGCGACTTTCTCGTCATCGCCGATGAGGCGAAGATCGGCGACGGCCGCGGCGAGCACGGACGCGTCCCTGGCGGCGGAGCGACGATTCGCCTGCCGCGCGCGATCGGGATCCAGCGCGCCCGCGAACTGCTCTACTCGGCGCGGCTGATGAGCGGCACCGAGGCGGCGCAGATCGGCCTCGCCCTGCGCAGCGTTCCGCTCGCGCAGCTCGAGAGCGCCGTCGCCGAGCTGACCGCGCAGTTCGCCGACAAGTCGCGCGGCGCGCTTGCGGCAACCAAGCGACAACTCAACGGTGGCCTCGGTCTCGACACGCCGAGCGGCGTCGAGCACGAGCGCAGCGAGTTCCTCAAGTACCTGCGCGAGCCGGGGTCTGACGCGTTGGAAGGATTCCGCGCGATCCAGGAGGACCGTCGCCCCAACTGGGTTTGAGGTGTCGATGAAGGTCACGATGCTGCTCGCCGACCATGCCCAGGCGACGGAGGGCAAGCTGAACATCATCGGCGGCGGCTGGAACGTGACAGGACCGGAACCGGGCCCGTTTGCGATCGCGATCCTCTTCGAGGTGCCATGGGATCGCGCAAACGAGGAGCACCGCTTCGTGCTCGAGCTTGTCGACCAGGACGGCGCTCCCGTGGTCGTCGAAGCCGTCGACGGCGAGGAGCCGCTGACGATCGAAGGCCAGTTCGAGGTCGGCCGCCCGCCCGGCATGAAGCCCGGAACCTCGCTGGCCTTCCCGCTGGCGATGAACATGGGTCCGCAGCCGCTTCCGCCCGGAGGGCGCTACGAGTGGCGCCTGACCGTCGACGGCGAGAGCCACGAGGACTGGCGGCTCGTCTTCTCGACGCGGCCTGAATAGCTTGGAGGTCTCGTTCGCGGCGTCGGCGGCGGAGCTCGAGGAGCGCGCCCGGTCGCTGCTCCAGCAGCGCCTCGAGCACAACGTCGTCGCGACCGTGATCGCCGCGGCGGCCGCCCACGGCGACCACTTCCCGGACGCTCTATTTGCCTGGGTGAAGGCGGACGGGGCGATCGTCGCCGCGGCGCTTCGCACCCCGCCACGGCAAATGCTCGCGACGACGATGGACGATGCGGTCGCCGGTGCGCTGATCGAGGCCTGGCTCGAACGCGACCCGACGCCCCCGGGGGTCGCCGCTCCCGAGCCCGCAGCGGGCTTCATCGCCGGGGCCTTCGAGCGGACCGCGCGCCGCTCGGCTACGCGGAGCCGAGGGATGGCTGCCCATCGCCTCGAACGCGTGCTCGCCCCCACGCGTCGGGCGAGCGGGAGCCTGCGGGCGGCCGAGGGGTCCGATCGGACGCTCCTCATCGAATGGACGCAGGCCTTCGGCGAGGACACCGGGATGTACGCCGGCGACGCTGAGCGAACCGTCGAGCGCTGTCTCGAGGATGGTCTGCGCTTCCTCTGGGATGACGGCGGAGAGGCTGTCTCGATGGTCGGTTTCAGTCCACCGGTCGCCGGCGTCGTCCGCATCGGCCCCGTCTACACGCCGCCGTCGCGGCGCGGGAGCGGCTACGCCTCAAGCGCCGTGGCCGCGCTCAGCGAACTCGCCCTCGCGCGCGGCGCGCGCGCATGCATGCTCTTCACCGACCTCGCCAACCCGACGTCGAACAAGATCTATGCCGCGGTCGGCTACGAGCGCTTCGCCGACTGGGGCGAGTACGAGTTCTCAGGCGGCGGTGTCGATCGCGACGCGGCCGCGCAGGCGTCCGGCGAGTAGGTCGGCGGCGAGCTCGGGCACGCTCGCGAGCGGTTCGACCCGCGAGAGCTCGCGGAGCGTCTCGGGCGGCAGGTCGCGCTCGAGGCGCGCCCACGCCGCACGGCGGTCATCGATCGGACACTCGACCGAGTCGATACCGAGGAGGCTCACGTTTCGCAGGATGAAGGGGATCACGGTCGCTGGCAGACCGACGCCGCCCGCGAGCCCGCAGGCCGCGACGGCGCCGCGGTAGCGCGTGGCGGCGAGGACGTTTGCGAGCGTCTGGCTGCCAACGGTGTCGACGGCCCCGCTCCAGCGCTCGCTCTCGAGCGGCCGCCCGGGCTGCTCGAGCTCGCCGCGGGTGACGATCGTGCGCGCGCCGAGCCCGCGCAGCCAGTCCGCGATCTCCTCGCGCCCGGTCGAGGCGGCGACGCTGTGGCCGAGGCGCGCGAGCAGCGCGACAGCGATCGAGCCGACGCCGCCGCCGGCGCCGGTGACCAGCACCTCGTGCTCCCCCGACGGCTCGACGCCGGCGCGCTCGAGCGCCAGCACGCAGAGCATCGCCGTGAGGCCGGCGGTGCCGATCGCCATGCACTCGGCCGCGCTGAAGGCGGCCGGCCGTCGCACGAGCCACTCCGAGCGCAGCCGCTGGCGCTGCGTGTAGCCGCCGGGATGCGTCTCCGAGAGCCCAAAGCCGGTGACGAGGACCTCGTCGCCGACGGCCCAGTCAGGCGAGCGGGAATCCTCGACGCGGCCGGCGAGGTCGATTCCGCAGACCATCGGGAAGTGGCGCACGATCGGCGGTCCGGCCGCGCAGACGGCCATCGCATCCTTGTAGTTGAGCGAAGAGTGCGAGATCGCAACGGTGACGTCGCCCTCCGGCAGGTCCTCCGCCGAGACCTCGCACAGGGTCGCCGGCTCGCCCTTCTCGCGGGCCACGATCGCCTGCATGGCGCCACCCTACGCCTCGCTGTCGAGGTGTAGGGTGAACCCAGATGAAGGCCGGGCCGAACGAGGAAGTCATCTACTCCGGCCATCCATCGTGGAAGTCGATGCTCGACTTCCATCTCGCCGGCATTCTGGCGGCAGCTGTCGTAGGGGCGATCGTGCGCCTTGCAACCTCCAACACTGGATATGCGATCGCGGCCTTCGCCGCGATCCTCGCGGTGTCGCTGGTGATCGGCGTCCTTCGACGCGCATCAATCCGCTACACGGTCACCGACCGACGACTGCACATAAAGCGGGGGATCCTCGGGCGAACCGAGCAGCACACCACGATCGACCGCGTCCAGAACGTCGAGACGCGTCAGTCGCTGTGGGAGCGGGTGCTGCGGATCGGCACCGTCGATTTCGACACCGCCGCAACCGATGAGTCCCAGTTCGCATTCGAGGGAGTTGCCTCGCCCAAGCGGGTCGCCGCGGCCGTCGACCGTGCGCAGCAGCTGGCGAGCAGGACGGAGTCGACGACCCAGGTATGACCGCGATCGTCGCCGCCCACGAGCTGACCCGGCGCTATGGGCAAGGCGAGATCGCGGTCGACGCTTTGGCGGGCGTCGATGTCGACTTCGAAACCGGCCGCTTCGCCGCGATCATGGGTCCTTCGGGATCGGGCAAGTCGACGTTGATGCACCTCCTCGCCGGGCTTGACCGGCCGACGAGCGGCACCGTCAGCCTTGACTCGACCGACCTCGGCTCACTCGATGACCGCGCGCTCACGCTGCTTCGCCGCGAGAAGGTCGGGTTCATCTTCCAGACCTTCAACCTGCTCCCCGTTCTCGACGCGCGCGAGAACATCCTCCTGCCGCTGTCGATCGCCGGCCGCGAGGTCGACCAGGAGTGGTTTGACCGCCTGATCGAAACCGTCGGGATCCGCGAGCGCCTCCACCACCGTCCGGCCGAGCTCTCAGGCGGCCAGCAGCAGCGCGTCGCCGTCGCGCGAGCGCTCGTCTCGCGTCCGGCCGTCGTGTTCGCCGACGAGCCGACCGGGAACCTCGACTCGGCCGCCTCCGGCGAGGTCCTCGAGTTGCTGCGTCGCGCGGTCGACGACTTCGGCCAGACGGTCGTCATGGTGACCCACGACGCGCACGCAGCGGCCCATGCCGACCGTCTCGTGGTGCTGGCCGATGGGAAGATCGTTCGCGACGGCAAGGCGCTGGACGCCGACGGGGTCCTCGACCTGATGAAGTCGCTGAGTAGATGAAGCGCGTCGTCGTCCGGGGATTCTTCTCACGGCGACTGCGAGCGGTACTGACAGGCATCGCGATCGCGCTCGGCGTCGCGCTGATCTCAGGGACCTACATCCTCACCGACACGATCGACCGCTCTTTCGCGTCGATCTTCAGCACGAGCGAGCGAAACCGCTCGGTGGTCGTTGTGCCCCACCAGGGGTTCGGGGCGACGGCGATCGTACAGACATCGCTGATCAGCGAAGCGACGCTCGCGAAGGTCAGGAGCGTTCCGGGCGTGGCGGTCGCGGCCGGCGAGGTCTTCACGCCCGTGTCGCTGTTCGCCAACGGGAAGCGCCTCAACAAGAGCGCCGCCAACTTCGTCAGCTCCGTCGTGCCGCCGCAGTTCGAGAACTTCTCGGCGGTCGCCGGGAGATTGCCGTCCGGTCCAGGAGAGGTTGGGATCGATCAGGCGACCGCCCAGCGCTACTCGCTGCATGTCGGGCAGTCGATGCGCGTTGCGGGCCAGTCCTCGACGGTCGACTATCGCCTCGCCGGGATCCTCAAGTTCGCCGGCTCGACCTCATTCGGCGGCGCCGGCGTCGCCGTGCTGCCGCTCGCTCAGGCGCAGCGCGTCGCCGGTGAGCCGCACGCCTACGACGAGCTGCTCGTCGCCGGTGCATCCTCGATCAGCGACACGACACTTCGCGATCGCATCCGCGCCGTGCTGCCGAAGACGCTCGACGTGCGAACCGGCGTGCAGGAGGCAAACCAGCAGACCTCGGACCTCGAAAGCCAGCTCGGCATCGTGAAGACGCTGCTGCTTGTCTTCGGCTACATCGCGCTGTTCGTCGGCGCCTTCATCATCTTCAACACCTTCTCGATCACGGTCGCCCAGCGGACCCGCGAATTCGGCCTGCTGCGGACGCTCGGGGCCACGCGCGGGCAGATCCTGGGCTCGGTATTAGCCGAGGGGGTGATGCTCGGCCTCGGCGGCGCCGTCGTTGGGCTCCTTGCCGGGCTGGGCGTCGCGCCGGCGCTCGACGAGCTCTTCAAGGCGATCGGCGCGGACATCCCCGACAACGGCACCGTGCTAGAGGCGCGCACGGTCTGGGTGTCCCTGATCGCGGGAACCGCGGTGACGGTCATCGCCGGGCTGTTGCCCGCGCTGCGCGCGTCGCGCGTGACGCCGGTGGCGGCGCTTCGCGAAGGGGTGGCGCTCCAGGAGCGCTCGCCGCGAAGCCGCAGGCGGCGTGCGATCGGCCTCGTCGTGATCGTGGCGGTGATCCTGATCCGCTTCATCCTCGAGCTCAAGAGCGGCGCGGGGGTCGTGACGATCATCCTGGTCCTCGGGATCATCGTCGCGCTGCGCGTACCGGTCGTGCGCAGGCGGATCGGGCGCTTCTTCTCGACGATCGTCGTCGCCGTCGCGCACGCCCTCGGCCGGCTGATCGTCTGGCGCGGGATAACGGGTCGCCTCGCGCGCGACAACACCGTTCGCCACCCCGGCCGCACGGCGGTCACCGCGACGTCGCTGATGATCGGCCTCGCTCTGGTCACTCTGATCGCGGTGCTTGCGGCTGGCTTCAAGGCCTCGATCAACAACGCGATCGACGCCTCCTTCGCGGGCAACCTGATCGTCACGAACAGCTCGACGGCGGGTAACCAGGGGATCCCGACCGAGATCCCGGCCGCCGTGCGCAAGATCCCCGGCGTCGCGAACGTGACCGCCGTCGCCTTCACCGAGGCCAAGATCCGAGGCATCTCGGGCACCAAGACGGTCACCGCCGTCGAGACCTCGACGTTCGCGCAGATGTATCGGATCAACTGGGACTCGGGCTCGAACGTGACGCTCGAGAACCTCGGCATGAGCGGCACGGTGGTCAACAAGAACACCGCCGACGGCTACAACCTGCATGTCGGCGACACCCTGTCGGTGCAGACGCCGTCCGGGCGGCGGATCTCGCTTGTCGTGCGCGGCATCGCGACCGACAACGTCGGCCTGCTCGCGGCGCTGACGATCAGCCTCCCGCTCGCGCGCAGCGCCTTCTCGCAGCGAACCGACGCGGTCGACTTCATCGGCTATCAGCCGGGGGTGACCGACCGCCGGGTGCAGCCGAAGGTCAACCGCCTGCTCGGCGCGAGCTTCCCGCAGGTTGAGTCGCAGACCGCCAAGCAGTTCGAGGCGACCCAGGCCAACCAGATCAACAAGCTTTTGGCGCTGATCTACGTGCTGCTCGCGCTGTCGGTGATCGTGTCGCTGTTCGGGATCGTCAACACGCTCGTCCTCTCGATCTATGAGCGCACCCGCGAGCTCGGGATGCTGCGGGCGATCGGCACCACGCGGCGCCAGATCCGCGAGATGATCCGCATCGAGTCGGTGATAACCGCGCTTGTTGGCGGCGTCCTCGGCATCGTCCTCGGCATCGCCGTCGCCGGGATCCTGGCTGGGACCGCGCTGAGCGGCGGGGGCTTCGTATTCGTCGTTCCAGTGGCGACGATCATCGTGCTGTTCGTGCTCGCGGCGATCGCGGGCCTGGCGGCGGCGGCGTGGCCGGCGCGGCGCGCCGCACGGGTCGACATCCTGGCCGCGATCGCCACCGAATAGCGCACGAAAACTTGCCGTCTGGCACGCCGCGTGCAGTGCTTGGCGGATTGCGCCGACGTCAATTGAATGACGGCGATGGCCTCCACTTGGCTCGACGGTTTTGGGGACTGGGCCTGGCCGGGCGGCCCGAACCCGGCCGTCGACGTCGGCCCGGCTACGTGGGTGCCATCCACTCCGCTAATGGCGGTCGAGGCCGCGCCGCTCCATCCGCGCGTCGCCGCGCCGCGGGTCAGCACGCTGCCGCGCCCGCTGCGCCTCGCGCGTCTGGTCCTGCTGCTGGCGGTGGCCGGAGCGACGTTCGCGCTCAGCAACCGCTTCATCTTCAGCCGGACCGTGCCGGCGAGCCATGCCGTCACTACGCCGCTGCTCCTGCCGGCCGTGCTGACCAATCCCTTCTCCACCGCTCCCGCGCTGCCGGCGCACGAGACCGCCAGCGTTCCCGAGGCACCGGCGCCGGCGGTGCCGGTCGTGCTCACGCGTTACTCGGCCGGCGGCGAGGTCGCGCAGCTGACGTTCGCCTCCGCCGCACTTCGCCACCGCGACCGCTTCCTGGTCTACCTCCCGCCGCACTACGCGACATCGCAGACGCGCTACCCCGTCATCTACCTACTCCATGGAGACCGCCAGCCCGCGAGCTCGTTCGTGCGGCTCGGCGTTCCGCAGGCGCTCGGCGCGCTGATCTCAAGCCACGCGATTAACCCCGTGATCGCGGTGATGCTGCAGGGCGGCGGCGCCCCGGCAGACTGGGAGAACGGCTGGTCGGGCAACTACTACAGCTATGTCGGCGAGGTTCAGCAGCTCGTCGACCGCAGCCTGCGCACGGTGGCCAGCCGCTCGGGGCGGGCGATCGCCGGCTACTCGATGGGCGGCTTCGGCGCGATGAACATCGCGCTCACGCAGCTACGCGATTACTCCGTCGTCGAGAGCTGGGAGGGTCAGTTCACAAGCCTTGCCCCCAAGCTCGCCGCCGACCGACGGCTGCTTCACGAGCTGCCTCTGCAGGCGTTCGTCTGGGGCGGCGCCCAGGATCGCACCGTCGACAGCGCACTGGACGCGCCGTGGGCGGCCGAGCTTCGCGCCGCTGGCGCACACGCGCGCTCGGCCGTCTACCCTGGCGCGCACGCCTTCGGGCCGATCGAGACCCACCTGCGGGCGATGCTCAGCTTCGCCGCGCGGGCACTGCGAAGCTGACGGCATCCGCGATCACGACGGCGTGGTCGAAGGCCAGCGCCGGTAACTGCGCCAGCGGCCACCAGCGCGCGTCGGCCGCGTCGTCACCGCCGCTCGCCGGCAGCTCCTCGGCCGTGCGCATCAACTGTACGACTGACACGGTTGGGCCGCGCGGATCGCGTCCCGGCGTGTCGTAGACGCCGAGCATCTCAAGCGCGTCCGCCTCGACCGCGGTCTCCTCGCGCAGCTCGCGCGCGGCCGCGGCGAGGACCCCCTCGTCCCCTTCGACGAATCCGCCGGGCAACGCCCACGCTCCGGCGAAAGGGTCGTTTCCGCGCTCGATCAGGAGCACCGATCGCGGCGGATCGCCGGCGAGAACGACGACGTCGGCTGTCAGCGCCGGGCCGGTCACGCCCGGCCGTAGACGGGCAGATGCGCGCCGCTGATCGTCGCCGCGTCCTCCGAGCACAGGAAGCGGATCACGGCCGCGATCTGCTCCGGCTTGACCCAGCGCGAGTGGTCGTCGTCGGGTTGGGCGGCGCGGTTGGCGGGCGTGTCGATGACGCTCGGCATGATCGCGTTGGAGCGGATCCCGTCTTTGGTGTACTCGACGGCGAGGGCGTCGACGAACGCAAGCACGGCGGCCTTGGACGAGATGTAGCCCGCGGCGCCCGAGAACGGGCGCACTGCGGCGCGCGTGGAGACGCAGACGATCGAACCGGCGCCGCCCTCGAGCATTCGCGGGAGGGCGGCGGCGCTCAGCAGGTAGGTGGGACGTAGGTTCAGGCGGTACTGCTGCTCGAAATCCTCGATCGGCGTCTCGTGCACGCGTCCGCCGGAGGCGAACCCGCCGACGAGGTTGACGAGCGCACCGAGCGGGTCGGGCGCCGCGGCGACAACGGCGCCGGCCGCTGCGGCGTCGAAGAGGTCGGCGGGGATGAGCGTCAGGCGCTCGTGCGGCTCGAGGCGACTGAGCTCGCGCTCGTCCACGTAGGGCACGACGACGTGCCAGCCGGCTTCGAGCATCGCCCGCGTGACCGCGCTGCCGAGGCCCCCGGTGCCGCCGCTGATGACGACGCTCGCGTCCATTTGCCCGACACGGTAGCCGTCCGCGCCCCGGTCTAACTTCAGACTCATGCTGATTCGCGACCTCCAGGACGGCTTCGAGCTCGATCAGGTGCTGCTCGTGCGCGAAGTCGAGCGCCGCGAGCGCCGCGACGGAGGCGGCGAGTACCTGCGACTAACGCTCGCCGACCGCTCGGGCCAGGTCGTGGCGATGGTCTGGGAGGAGGTCGGCGAGGTCGTGCCGCTGGTGAGCGCAGGCAGGCCCGTCCACGTCCTCGGCCGCTTCGTCGTCCATCCCCGCTACGGCGCGCAGGTCAACCTCCGCGAGCTGCGCCGCGCCGAGCCCGGAAGCTTCGACCCCGACGATCTCCTCGACGGTCCGCAGCGCGCACCCGACCACATGGAGGCCGATCTGCGCGAGCTGATCGCGACGATCCAGCAGCCGATGCTCCGCACCCTGCTCGAGCGCCTGATCGGCGTCGGCGCCGACGGCTGGGCCGCCTACCGCGACGCTCCGGCGGCCAAGTACTACCACCAGGCCTATCGCCACGGCCTGCTCGAGCACTCGCTGACGGTCGGTCAGGCCGTCAGCGCGATCTCGGCGACCTTTCCGGGCATCGACCGCGACGTCGCAGTCACAGGCGCGCTGCTGCACGACATCGGAAAGCTCGACGCCTACACCGACGACCCCGCGAAGATCGACCTCACCGACGACGGCCGCCTGCAGGGCGAGATCGCGCTCGGCTACTACCGGGTGCGCAGCGAGATCGAGTCGATCGACGGCTTCCCTCCCGCGCTCGCGCAGGCGCTGCTGCACATCGTCCTCTCGCATCACGGGACGCTCGAGCACGGCAGCCCCGTCGTGCCGGCGACGCGCGA
>DATGHN010000229.1:0-17754 GCA_035308005.1 Solirubrobacteraceae bacterium | reverse complement strand
CGATCGAGCCGCCGCCGGCGCCAACGTTTTCGATGTCGAGACTGGGAGTCGCGATCGGGCGCCCGGCGATCAGGCGCTGGTCGGTCTCGCGAACCTCGCCGCCGTCGATCACGCAGACGTCGCAGGAGGTGCCGCCCATGTCGAAGCAGAGGACGTTCGCCTCCTCTGACGCCGACGCCTCGAGCGCCGCCCCGAGGGCTCCGCCGGCAGGGCCCGAGAGAACCGTGAAAGCGGCGTGCGCGGAAGCAGCGGCGGCGCTCGTCAGGCCGCCCGAGGACTGCATTACCGCCGCCGGCGGCAGCCCGAGCTCCTCGCAGCAGCGCTCGAGCGCGTCGAGGTGGCCGCGCAGAAGCGGCGAGAGCGCGGCATCGATTTCGGTCGTCGCTCCGCGTTCGTACTCGCGCGGCGCGGCGCTGACCTCGTGGGACAGCGAGATGTGGACGCCCGCTTCGCGCAGCGCCTCGGCGACCTCGAGCTCGTGCGCCGGCTGCGCGGAGGAGTGCAGGAGCACGACGGCGACCGACTCGACGCCGGCGCCACGCACGGCCGCAGCGAGCTCCGCCAGACCGCGCGGCGCGCTGATCGGCCCATGCGGACCGCTTCGCTCATCGACCGCGAAACGCAGCTCGGCCGGCACGAGCGGCGCGGGGTGCGCCGCGCAAAGCCGGTAGAGGTCGGCGCGCGCCTGGCGTCCAAGCTCGACGACATCGGTGAAGCCCTCGGTGGCGAGCAGCGCCGTGCGCGCCGCGCGGCCCTCGAGCAGCGCGTTGGTCGTGACCGTAGTGCCGTGGGCGAACGCGCTCACGGCGGCCGGCGTCGCGGCCGCCGCCGCGAGCACCATCTCGACGGCTCGCATCACGCCGACGGCCTCCTCGCCGGGCGTCGTCGGCGTCTTCGCGCTGAAGCGCGACCCGTCATCGGCGGCCAGGACGGCGTCGGTGAAGGTCCCGCCCACGTCGACGCCGAGCAGCATCGCCGGGACGTTAGCGGCGCGCTACAGCGCTGTGACCGCGGAGGGCAGCGAGGCCGCGAAGAGGAGCTGCGCCCGCTGAGTGAGGGGACCCGGTGCGTCGAGCACCCGTCCGTCGACACTGGCGATCGGCACGACCTCGGCCCCTGTGCCGGTCAAGAATGCCTCATCGGCGGTCCAGGCGTCGGAGAGCACGACGGCCCGCTCGGCGACCTCGACTCCGTCCGCCCGAAGCAGGCCGATCACGTGGTCGCGCGTGATCCCCTCAAGGCCCCCGGCGGACACGGGCGGCGTGAAGACGCCGCCATCGCGCGCGAAGAACACGTTGTCGGCGGTGCATTCGCAGATCTCACCGGCGGCGTTGAGCAGCAACGCCTCATGGGCGCCGCGAGCGCGCGCCTCGGCCGACGCGAGCACCGACGTCAGGTAATTGAGCGACTTGATCTGCGGCGGGACGCTGTCGGGGGCCGCGCGGCGCATGCTGGAAGTGATCACATCGACGCCGCGCTCGTAGAGCTCGGCGGGATAGAGCTGCAGCTCGGCGGCGATCAGGATCGTCGTCGGTCGCTCGCAGGTGTGGGGCGACACGCCGAGCATCCCGCGGCCGCGTGTGACGATCAGGCGCAGGTAGCCGTCGCCGCCACCGAAGCGCTCGATCGCCTCGGCGCAGAGCGCCTCGAGCTCCTCCTCGCCGAGCGGCGGCTCGAAGCTCAGGCAGCGCGCCGAGTTGCGCAGGCGGCGCAGGTGCGCGGGCAGCAGGAAGGCCTCGCCGGCGTAGAAGCGGATCCCCTCGAAGACGCCGTCGCCGTAGAGAAGCCCATGGTCGAGGACCGAGACGCTGGCCTGCGCGGCGTCGTCAAACCAGGCACCGTCGACCCAGGCGAGCGATCCTCTGCCCATCGTCACGCGAACTTACTGTCCGTTCAGTTAGTTGTCAAGCGCAGCCGCTAGCCTTCGCGGCATGAGCGCCGCCGCCCCGCGATCGCGCCGCCGCCGCGACGCCGAGGCGTCGCGTGCGGCGATTCTCGACGCCGCCGAGGACCTCTTCTCGCAGCGCGGCTACGAGCGAGCGACGCTGTCTGAGATCGGCCGCCGCGCCGGTGTCTCGAGCGGCCTTCCGACCTACTTCTTCGGCGGTAAGGACAGCCTCTACCGCGCCGTCCTCGAGCGGCTGATCGCCGAGCGCGAGGCCCGACTTACGCCGCTCGCAAAGCGGGCCCTGCGCACCTTCGAGCGAACCGGCGAACGCCGCACGGCGCTCGAGGAGTTGATCTCGGGCTACGTCGACTTCCTCCGCGAACGGCCTGCGCTCGTGCGCTTGATGGGACGCGAGGCGCTCGACGGCGGGCGCCACCTGACGGCGGGGCCGCGTCACTCGGTCGCAGTAGCCGGCGCGATCGAGCGGATCGCCCGGGACTACCCAGGCGATCTGGACCAGCTGGTGATCACAACCGTCGCGCTGTGCTTCTTCCCGCTCGAGCACAACGACACGATGCTCGCGGCGATGGGCCGCAACGCGATGAGCGACGCCTTCGCCGCCGCGCGCAAGCAGCACGTCGTCGACGTGCTCGAGCGCGTCCTCGGCTCGAGCTAGCGGCGTCGCGTGGCGCGCCGGCGCCGGAAGATCCGAAGCGCCCGGCGCAGGAATCCGAACCACTCACCCATCGCGCGACGAGTGTCGCAGAGTCGGCGGTCGGCGCGGCCTTTCGGCTAGCGCTGCGGCTCGTCGGCGACGAGCCGCAGCATCGCGCGCGGCCGCGGCGGCTGCCCGCCCTCACCCGCGACGCTGAAGCTGAACGTCACCAGGCCGAGTTCGCCGTCGGCGCTCCAGCCGTCGATTCGGAGCTCCACCCCGGCCTGGACCCGAGCCGCGGCGCGGACGAGCTCGGGAATCGCGTCGTATGGCAGCGAGCGATCGGCGTCGGGCGCCGGAGCGCCGAACGGCGCAGGGCCCGGAAGTCGCAGCTGCACGGCCAGCGTGTCGCCGTCGGAGGATGCGCGCACGCTGACCGGCCGCTCGCCGCAGACCACCGTGTAGAGGTCTTCGAGAACGCGCGCTGCGAACGCGCCGACGCGCTCGCCTGCGGTCCATTCGCTCGCCATCTGCTCACCTGTAGCGCAAGCCGCGCCGTTTGTGACCGCCGCAATCTCACGTGCCGATCCCCAGGCCGAGCAGGTATGTCACGCCGCCGACGAGCGCACCGGCGATCGTCATCTCGATACCCGCCGACCATGCGGTGCGCAGCGTGAAAAGCGACTTCGCGGCGCCGACGGCGAAGTGCGCGACGAGCGACACCGCCGCGGCGGTGATGACGCCCGCCGTCCCCGACAGGAAGAAGAACGGCAGCACCGGGACCATCGCGCCGACTGCCGTCGAGATCCCGCCCGCCAGCGCCGCCTGTACGGCATCGCCGCGCTCGGCGTCGGCACTCCCGAACTCCTCGATCGCGATCGCGCGGAAGAGACGCTCGGGGTCCTCGGCGATTCGCTTTACGAATGCATCCGCCTCCTCCTCCGTGAGCCCCTTGAGCTGGTAGTAGAGCGACAGCTCCTCCTTCTCCTCCTCGGGGTGGTTGCGCACCTCCTCGCGCTCGCGCGCGAGGTTGGCCGCCGCCACCTCGGCGACCGAGCGTTCGGCGAGGTAGGCGCCGGTGGCCATCGAAAGGGCCGACCCGATCGCGCCGAACAGGCCGGCCGTGAGGACGAGGTGGGAGCCGCCGGTCGCGCCGGAGAACCCGGCGACGAGCCCGAACACCGCCGCCAGCCCATCATTTGCGCCGTAGATCGCCCCCGAGATCCAGCCGTCGTTGCGCCGGTGCCAGCGCTCGCGGCCGAGGATGCGGTTCAGGCGCACCTGCGGGGAGTCGTCGCGCTCGCCGCCAAGCTGGGGCACGGTGCCCGCGCGGAGCTTCGCGAGCGCATCGGTGTGCTGGGTCTCCTCGTCGCGGATCTCGTCGAGAAGGCGGTCGGTTTCGGCGTCGCCGGTCGGGTGCTCCTCGATCCCGGCGGCTATCTCGAGCTCCATCGCCTCCTGGCGCGCGATCAGCCGCTCGACCGGCGCGTAGCGGGCCTGAAGGCGCCGCCAGCGCGAGATGTCAACCGTTCGCTCGTCGGGGATGTCGACGTCGAGCTCGCGCATCCGCTGCTCGAGGCGCGTGCGGTGCGAGACCTCGATCTCGGCGAGGCGCCGCAGCACCGCCGCGCGCTGTGGATCGTGCTCGCGCTCCGCGATCAGCCCGTAGACGATCGTCGCCTGAACCTCGTCGGTCCAGGCGTCGAGTAAGCGCGCGCTGATCTCGCCCGGCTCCACGGCACCGGGCAACCTAATGGATGCGGTCGACTACAGCTTGTAGTGGATGTGGTAGCGCGCGATGAACGCCCGCGCGCTCGCATAGGGATGGCGCAGCCGCGCGGCGCGACCGGCGCAGTCGACGAGCAGCGAACCCAGCCCATGTGTTCCGGCCGCCCAGATCTGGCCGGGGATCTCCGGGCAAACGAGACGGGCGGCGGTCGATGCGCCGTTGCCGCCACGCGAGGCGTATGGCCCCGCGATCAGTAGGTAACGCACCCGGTGAATCGCGACGAGATCGGCGAGCTGTGGCCCGCTCATCGCCGGGTCAGTCGTGTTGTAGCCGCCGACAGCGCTGGTGTGCAGGCCGAGCAGGATGAGCGGGTCGGCCTGGTCGGAGGACTGGGTGAGCAGAACGTAGGGCTTCGTCTCGCCGTGGGAGCGAAGGAACGCGATCAGCGAGTGGTCGACCCGCAACGCCGTCGGGCTCGCTCCCACGCCGCCCTGGCCTGCGTAGGCGTAGGGGCCGGCTGCTGGGAAGGTCCCGGCGACCGGGGCACCCCAGACGCTGAAGCTGTAGACGAGCGGCGCGACGAGCAGCGCACCGACTGCCGCGGCGACCGCCCACCCCGCGCGGCGCGGGAAGAGCGGGACCGCGATCAGCGCGCCGACGCTGACCACGACGAGCGGAATCCGCCACCACGTCGGATCGCTCTCACGGTCGATGAGTATCAGCTGCACCGCGAGCGTGCCGATCACCGCGAGCACCATCAGCGCGTAGCCGAGCGCCGCTTGGCGCGTGTCGCGGCTTCGTACAAGCGACGCGAAGCCGACCGCCGCCGCGCCGGCGATCGCCGCCAAGGGCGGCCCGAGCGCCGAGGAGTAGTAGGGGTGGACGATGCCGGCCGAGAAGTCGAGCGTCGCGAGCTCGACCAGGAACCAGCCGCCGAGCACGAACAGTCCGGCCATGCGCCGATCGCGCCGCTTGCGGACGAGCACGAACAGCGCGATCAGACCGAAGACGGCCAGCGGCACGATCCAGCCCGCCTGGTCGCCGAGGCTTTTGCTGAAGATGCGAAGCGGACTCCGCGCGCCGCCGAAGGGGAGCGGACGGGCGAGGCGATGGCGACCCGGCTTCGGCGGCGCGGGAGGCGGCAGCGGGATTTCTGGATGCGTGCGCAGCTCATTGCGTAGTGCCCTCGAGACGGGAACGCCGCGCTCGACGCCAGGACGCACCAGTGGCAGCGTCTGCGGCCCTGTCAGGATGATGTGCGTGCTCGAGCCGGGGCCGCCCTGCTGTCCGCCGACCCGCCCGAAACCGTTGTAGCCCACCATCAGGCCGAACTCGGAATTGTCGGAACTGCTGCCGATGAAGGGACGCTGTGAGGCCGGCGTGAGCTGGACCGCGAGCATCCACGACAGCGAGACGGCGACCATCACGACGCCCGCCGCGGCGAGCTGGAGGATGCGGCGGCGCAGCGGTACGGGTGCACAGACCAGATAGCCGACGGCGATCCCCGGCACGCACAGCAGCGCGGCGAGCGCCTTGCTGTTGAACGCGAGCCCCACTACGACGGCGCACCAGATCAGCGTCCGCAGCCGACCGGAGTCGATCGCCGCGAGGCCCGCGCCGCACGCGGCGACCATGAAGAAGATCAGCATCGGGTCGGGACCGTTGTCGCGCGAGACGGCGACGAAGATCGGAAAGACCGCGAGCGCGAGCGCGGCGACGAGGCCCGCGAGCTGCCCGAAGCGGGGCGCGACGATGCGGTAGAGGAGAAGGACAGTCAGCGTGCCGAGTACGGCCTCCGGGATCAGCAGGCTGAGCGGCGAGAAGCCGAACACCTTCGCGCTGAGCGCTTGCAGCCACATCCCGAGCGGCGGCTTGTCGAGCGAGACCAGGTTGTTCGGGTCGGCCGAGAGAAAGAAGAACGCGTGCCAGGAGCGCAGCATCGACTTGATTGCGGCCGAGTAGAAGATGTTGGCGTAGCCGTTCTGGCTCAGCTTGACGAGGTTGAGGACCAGGCTGAGGGCGGTGATCCCACCGAGCCCCATGTATGCCAGGCCGACGCGCGGGGTGCTTCGGGCCGCCGCGGTCTCAGCGGGTGGTAGCGGCCGCAGCGGTTCGCCAGCTCGGGAGGTCGTCGTCGCCATTGATCGAAAAACGGGGAGGCGCGGCCGAACTGCGGCGAACACCGCGCGGACGCAGAGGGTATCCGTGATCGGGCGGCCCGACCCTTAAGACCCCGTTAGCGCGGGTTTTCCGTCAGCTCGGTTCCTGGAAGCGCGCGACGCTGAAGCCGAGCAGCAGCGGAATGTTGACCGCGAACACGATCAGCATCAGCGTCAGGATCACCAGCTGGCTCCCACGCGTGTGGTCGTACACGAACGCGTATTCGAGCATTCCGGCGATCACCACGTAGGCCGCGAGAACCCATCCGGCGACGAGCCGGAAGGTACCCCAGGCAAAGTTCTCGATCCGCGAGAGGAGCACGACGTTGACGGCGAGCAGCAGAGCGGCCGCGATCAGCAGTCCGATCGTCGGTCCCTGCGGCACGTGGCGCGGGAGGTGATAGGCGGTGTAGATGCCGCCGATCACGATCAGCACGAGAACGGCGACTGAGATCTGCTGGACCGGCGGCAACTCGCGTGTTCTGGGCGAGGCCTCCATCAGTTGCTCGCGACCTTGGTCATGATGATCAGCGTCGCTATCTGCATCAGCCCGGTGATGCCGGCGGTGTAGATGAACACCTTCATCAGCTTGCCGATCCGTTCGACGTTGGGCTTCGGCTTCTTCATCTCGAATAGGACCGCGATGTTCGCCGGCTCGAGCAGTCCGAGCGCGATCGTCGCCATCACGCCGACGACGATGTAGGAGGCGAGCAGCCAGCCGTGGTTGGGCGAGGACGGCGCGAGGTTGCCGACCTTGCGCGCCAGCTGGAAGCCGGAGCCGAGCGTCATCGTCACGAGCGTCGGCATGATCAGCAGCAGCTTCGGCATCAGACGGCTCGAGAGCTCGATGCGCGAGGCGACTGACATGCTGCCCATGATCGGGCCGAGCACCAGGCCCAGGAAGAGGTCAACGGCAGTCCACAGACCACCCCCGGCCACGTGGTAGAAGTCGAGCGCCCAGTGGCTGTTCGACGCGATCGCGACGACCATGCCGATGATTACGAGGGCCACGATCGGCAGGCCGGCAAGCGGGACGATCTTGATCTCGCGGCGCGGTTGGGCTAATGCCTGAGCGGGAAGCGGCTCGGCTACGGTTGCCATTCCTCGGTTCCTCCTGAGCGACGGTCGTGCAGATCGGCTTGCGCGAAATGTAGCTGGCCGTGCGGCATTTCGCGACCTGACGCATACTGCTGCGGTGACTAGCACCAAACCGAAAGACGCCGCGCCGCGCCTGCGGAGAATGCCCGGAATCGACGGGCTCCGCGCGATCGCCGTCGCGGGCGTGTTCGTCTACCACGCCGACGGCGGCTGGCTGCCGGGCGGGTTCCTCGGCGTCGACATGTTCTTCGTGATCAGCGGCTACCTGATCACGTCGCTGTTGCTCGCGGAGTTCGCGGCCGAGGGCAAGGTCAAGCTGCTGCGCTTCTGGGCGGGGCGGGCAAGGCGCCTGCTCCCGGCGCTGTTCCTGCTGCTCGCGGTCTGTCTGCTGGTCGGCGCGACGATCGAGCGCGGCAAGCTCGTCGGGCTCCACGACGACGCGCTCGCCTCGATCTTCTACGTCGCCAACTGGCGCTTCATCTTCGGGCACGAGAGCTACTTCGCGACGTTCGGCCGGCCGGGCCTGCTTCGCCATCTGTGGTCGCTGGCGGTCGAGGAGCAGTTCTATCTCGTCTGGCCGCCGCTGTTCGTGATCGCAATGCGGGCGCTGCGCCGCGGCCGGCGCCGCCTCGCCCTGCCGCTGCTCGTGGCGTTCGCGGGGGGCGGTTCGGCCGCGCTGATGTGGGCGCTTTACGTGCCCGGAGGGAACACGTCGCGCATCTGGTACGGCACGGACACGCGTGCTGCGCCGATCCTCGTCGGCGTCCTGCTCGCGTTCGCCTGGCCGCCGTCGGCGATGCCGGCGTGGCGCACGCTTCGCGCTCGTCGCGTGCTTGACGCCACGAGCCTCGCGGCGCTCGCCGCGGTCATCTACATGTTCGCGACCGTCCACGACTACGACCAGTTCCTCTATGAGGGCGGATTCCTCATCCTCGCGCTGTGCTCGGCGGTGCTACTCGGGGCGGTCGCTCATCCGATGAGCGCGATCGGCAGGCTGCTCGCGACCCGCGTGCCGCGCTGGATCGGTGAGCGAAGCTACGGGATCTATCTGTGGCACTGGCCGATCCTGGTGTTCACGCGCCCCGGCGTCGACGTCCACCTGGCGCGCGGCATCCTGATCCCGGCGCAGGCGGCCGGGACCGTTATCGTGGCCGCGGTCTCCTACCGCTTCGTCGAAACCCCGATCCGCTCCGGCGCGCTGCAGCGCGTCCGCATCAAGGCTCCGCGCTGGCTCGCGCAGCCGCACACGCCGGCGATCGTCACCGCCTCTGGCCTCGCGCTCCTGCTCGGCCTCCTCGCTGCGACGCCGTCCGGCGTCGCAGCTCTACCACCGGGATTCACCAAGCAGGCTCTCGCCCAGTCGCAGCGGGCAAGCCACCACCTCGTGCTCCCGCCCGACCCGGCCAAGACGCAGACGTCGTCGACGACGACAACGACAACCCGGACGAGTACCGCGGGCCGCCACCACCGCCACCATCACCACGCCGCGCCGCCGCCGGTCCCGACCAGCGGCCCGATCCTCGCCGTCGGCGACTCGGTGATGCTCGGAGCCTCCGGGGCGCTGCAGTCGGCGCTCGGCACGCAGCTTCACATCGACGCGGTTGTCTCACGACAGCCCGAGCAGACGATCGCCCGGCTGTTCGCCTACCGCGCCGCCGGCTCGCTCCCGCGCCGGGTCATCGTCCACGTCGGCGACAACGGACCCGTCTACTACGCCGACGTGCTGCGGCTTCGGCAGGCGCTCGCCGGAGTGCCGCTCGTCGTGCTCGTCAACGTGCGCGTCGCGACGAGCTGGCAGAGCGAGGTCAACAGCGAGCTCGCCTACGCGGTCAAGGGCTGGCACGAGGCGACGATCGCCGACTGGTACGACACGAGCAGCGGCCCCGGCGTGGTCGAAGACGGCACGCACACGACGCCGCATGGCGCGGATCTGTTCGCCGCGCTGATCGCCCGAGCCGTGCACCACCCGGTGCTCGGCGGCGTGACGCACTGACCTACGGCGGCGCCGGGACCAGGACGTAGACGCGCGCCGGCGGCGTCGGCGCGAGCGAGAAGACCGACCAGACGCGCCCGAGGTAGCTGACGCTGCCGGCGTCGGGGATCACGAGCGGGCCGGGGCCGGCGCTGCCGGCGATCACGCGCAGGCCGATCCGCACGATCACGAGCACGCCCGTGTCGGCGTGGGCCGTCTCGACGAAGTCGTTGTAGCGCGCAGCGAGCGGGTGATAGCGGGCCGCGATGCGCAGCACGACGCGCTTTATCTCGGCCACGGTCACGGCGGCGCACGACTCGGCTTTCAGCGACGCCGGTGGCGTCGGGATAGCGAGCACCGCCGTGAGCGTCCCGGTCGGGAAGGCGTCGTAGGTCTCGTTCTGCAGAGCGTAAGTCAGCCCGCCGAGCCGTAGCCGCGCCGTGAGCGGCTGGGCCTTCGGGAACGCCCCGCCGAGCTCGGCGACGAGGTGCCCGCTGACGTAGATCGCGATCGGGTCGCCGATCGCGTGCGTCTCGAGCTTCGTGAAGCCGACGTCGTCCTGGACGGACATCACGAAGCTCCCGATCGTTCGCCCGTCGAGGACGAGCGCGCCGTCGACGGGCGAAATGACGAAGGGGCCGCCGAAGTCGGCCAGCAGGACGCCCGCGGGACTGAGCACGCGCAGGCGCACGATGTGCCAGAACGGGTGGTAGACGATCCGCTTGACCGCCGCCATGGTCGCCGCGGCGTCGCCCGCGGCGACCGCGGACAGCAGGTCTGGCGCGGTCTTGACGTGACCGAGGTCGACCATCGTCTCGCTGCCCCCGAGCTCGCCGCCGTAGATATTCGTCGCGATGCGCCCGTCGAGGGTCGCGATCGTCGGCACTGTCTGCGCGCCGCAGGCCACGCCCGCCGCCGGCGAGACGGCCACGTGCACTGCCAAGACCAGCGCCGCCAGCGCGCCGACGGCGACGACACTGCGCGCGTGGCGCGTGCGCGACATGCGCCTAATTCTTACGTCAGCTGCCGATGGCTGGAAACGGCAGGAACGGGTACGTCAATACGGCCGAGGCGAGAACGACCAGGAGCCATAACCCCAGCGCCCAGTGCGGCATCCAGCGGCGCGTGAAGATCAGCGCCAGCGCTAGGTAGATGCCGGGCATCACGATCACCATGTAGTAGAGGTAGGACGTCCGCTCGAGGATCACACTCGACGCCGCAAACGGCAGCCACGTCCCGAGGAACCAGCCGACCGCGACCGCATCCGCCCGACCGCCGCGCCACGCGGCTAGCAGCGCGAAGGCCAGTGCGGGCACGGCAAACGCCAGGATCGGCGGACTGATCAGGCCGAGGAAGTGGACGGTCGCCGTTCGCGACGAACCGGTCGTGACGGTGACGTTGAGGTAGTTGATCGGCTTGATGTCGGCGAACCAGTCCCACGGGTAGGACGCGATGCCCTTCGGTCCGTCCGGGCTCGTCTGGCCCGCGGCGTAGCTGAGGATGTGCGAGGTGTGGGCGATTGGCCCGCCGGTGATCGTGCGCCCCGTCTGCGGGTCATACGGCGGTGCGATCCGGTCGAACGCGGCGAGCACCGCGAGGTAGACGCCGGTGGCGACCATCGTCAGCTCCGCGAACGCCACCGCGGCGGCGCGGAATCCGTATCGTCGATGGCGGAGCAGCTCGACCAGCAGCAGCGCAAAGAGCAGGTAGGGCGCAACGAGCTTCGTGGTCGCGCCGAGGCCGAGCAGGACGCCGCCGACGATCGGTCTTCCGCCCAGATAGGCCGCGGCGGCCCAGACCATGAACGCGACGACGTAGATGTCGAGCGTCGCGATACGTCCGTGGACGATCATCAGGCTGTCGGCGGCCATCAGCGTCGCCGCGAGCACGGCGCACCAGCGCGACGCTCCGGCGGCGAGGGCCAGCGCGAACATGCCGAGGATCGCGAGCGAGCCGAAGATCACCGAGCCGATCCGCCACGCGAACGGCCCATCGCCGAACACCTCAATCGCGCCGGCGATAACGAGCTTGACGAGCTGCGGGTGCTCGGAGTTGTCGTCCTGCCCGGCCGGGTCGCCGGCGTAGGGCTGGCTCTTTGGCACCGCGAGACCGTCGATCCGCCGGGCCGCGTTGACGTAGTAGACCTCGTCGAAGATCAGCGAATGCGCGGCTTCGCCTCGGCACGGATTTGCGCAGGGGTCGCTCAGCCAGGCAACGCGGAAGGCGAGCGAGAGGACCGAGACGACCGCGAGCACCGCAAACGGCGCCCACGGCGCGCCGGCCAGACCGGCGAGCGACCTGCGAAGACGAGCTCGGCGCCTCAGCGCCGGGTGCCGGTGGGATGACCTGCGTCGACGCTCGTCCTGGCGGGCATGGCGTCCTTTCTGCCGTTGGGCCGGCTCACCTTAGCTAGCTTGTGGCGATGGGCGACCCGGGTGTCCTCGTGGTCTTCCGCGAGCGCCGCGGGGGACGCCGCGCGATCGCCGCGGCGCTCGCGCGCGAGGGGCCGCTCACGGTGCTTGCGATCGCGCCCCGCCGGGAGCTGCGCGGCAACTGCATCATCTACACGGGTGCGCTGGACGATGCGATTGACGAGGCTGCCGAGCGCGACCTGCGCGACGCGCGCGAGATCCTCGGCGATCGCGCCGAGCGCGCGACATTCGTGCTGCTCGCGACGCGCAGCAACGGCGACGTCGCGGAGTGGGCGCTTCGCGCCGGAGTTCGGCGGGCGATCGTCGCCCCGCGGCGGCTACGGCGCACGGACCCCGTCGCGAGGGCGCTCGCGCGCGCCGGCATCGAGGTGAGCGTCGCCCTCTAGATCGCCACTTCAGACCGACTCATAGCTCAGCGGCGCCGCCTCGGCTCGCTCGTCGTGCACCGCGGCGCTCCGCTTACCAGGCAGCGTCAGAACAAGCGCGATCGAGGCGACGCCGAGGCCGGCCGCGATCCAGAAGGCGAACTGGTAGCCGCCGGTCAACGCCGCCGCGTGCCGCTGCCCGCCCGCCAGAAGGTGCTCTGTGCGCGAGCTCGAGAGCGTCGCGAGCACCGCCAGGCCGAGCGCGCCGCCGACCTGCGCGGTCGTGTTGAGCAGGCCCGACGCGAGCCCGGCGTCCTGCGGCCGCGCCGCCGACATCGCGATGTTCATCAGCGCCGGGAAGCACATCCCGGCGCCGATGCCGAGGAGCAGCATCGTCGGCAGCAGGTCGGGCAGATAGTGGCTGTGCACTGGAGCAAGCGCGAACAGCACCAGACCAGCCGTGATCAGCCCCAGGCCGGGAAGCATCGTCGCGCGCGCCCCGAGGCTCGTGGACAGGCGTTCGGCGTAGCGAATCGAAAGCAGTCCCATCGAGAGCGTGACCGGCAGGAACGCGAGCCCGATCTGCAGGGCGTCGTAGCCGAGCACCCGCCGCAGATACAGGGCGCCGAGGAAGAACATGCCGAACATCGCCGGCACGGACAGGATCTGGATCGCGTTGGCCACCGCCAGCGTGCGCGAGCGCAGGATGCCGAGCGGCACCAGCGGACGGCTGGCGGTGGCTTCCCGGACCACGAAGGCGCCCAGCAGCGCGAACGAGCCGCCGGCGAACGCGAGCGTCGAGGTCGCGCCCCAACCGTGGGTGGCCGCCGGCCCGACGATCGCATAGACGCCGAGCATCAGCGCGGCGGTGATCAGCGTCGCGCCCGGCACGTCGGCGCCCGCGCGCATGCCGATCCCGCCCTCGCGCTCGAGCAGCCGGCTCGCCAGCGCCACCGTAGCGGCGCCGATCGGGACGTTGACGAAGAAGATCCAGTGCCAATCCAGCGCCTGCGTCAGAACACCGCCTGCGAGCAGCCCGACCGCGCCGCCGGCAGAGGCGACGAACGCGTAGACGCCGATCGCCTTGGCCCGCTCGCGCGGGTCGCGGAACATCGTCACGATCATCCCGAGGATCACCGACGAGGTCATCGCGCCGCCGATTCCCTGGACGAAGCGGGCCGCGACCAGCACCCACTCGCTCTGTGCCAGGCCGCAGGCAAGCGAGGCGGCGGTGAAGACGCTCACGCCGGCGAGGAAAACGCTGCGCCGCCCGAGCAGGTCACCGAGGCGGCCGGCCAGCAGCAGCAGGCCGCCGAAGGCGATCAGGTAGGCGTTGACGACCCAGGCGAGATTGGTGTTGGAGAAGCGCAGGTCGTTTTGGATCGACGGGAGCGCGACGTTCACGATCGTCACATCGAGCACGATCATCAGCATCCCCGCGCAGAGCACGTACAGAGCGATCCAGCGTGAGCGCTCGGTGGCCTCGGCGCTCATCGCAGCGCCTCCGCAAGAGCCTCGAGCAGCTCGCGTGTGCCGTGCTCGCGCGCGCCGGGCGTATCGAGTGAATCGAGGAACACTCCCTGTTCGGTGAGCGTCAGCTTCGTGCCCGCGCCGGCGGCTTCGAGCTCGATCGTCGCGACCGACACCGAGATCCGTGCGTCGTCGCGGTACATCTCGTACGTGTGGACGAAGCGCTCGTTCTCGACGACGTCCTGAAAGCGAGCGGAGAAGCTGTAGAGAGCGCCGTCCGGCGCTCGCACGGTCATCCGCTCGTGCCCGCCGACGCGGAAGTCGAGCTCGTGGTCGGGCTTGTCGAGCTCCCGCGGCCCGAACCAGCGCAGCTTCTGCTCGGGCTCGCTCCAGGCCCGCCAGACGCGGGACGGCGGCGCATCGTAGGTGCGTTCGATCACGAACGTCGCATGGGTTGTCGATCTGTCGCTCATTGCTCGCCTTACGTCTCGTGGTTGTCGGGGTGGGTGGCCAGGAACTCGCCGAGGCGGTCGAGGCTCTCCTCCCAGGTCCGCCGCCGCTCCGCGATCCATTGCTCGGCCGTGCCAAGCGCGGCCGGCTCGATCGTGCACGTGCGCACCCGCCCGACCTTCCGCGAGCGCACGAGGCCGCTGTGCTCGAGCACGTGCAGGTGCTGGACGACGGCCGGTAGCGACATCGCAAGCGGTTTGGCGAGCTCGCTGACCGAGGCGGGTCCCTCGATCAGCCGGTCGACCATCGCGCGGCGGGTCGGGTCGGCGAGAGCCCCGAAGAGTCGTTCGACGGGGCCATCGGATTGGCTGGGAAGTTGATACTGAAGCATCCACTTAAGTATTAGCAGGTCGCGTGCCGAGGGGCATATGTGCTGAGACCGCGCGCAGAGCCGAAACTGATCGGTGCGCGCGCACGCGGCGACCGGACGAGGATCGCCGGCATGCGATCCGCGAGCTCGCGGCCGCGAGCTCGCGAGTTCGTTGAGCCAGCGATCCAGTCGAGCTTGCGAGCTAGTAGAGCTTGCGAGCTAGTCGAGGAACGCGGCCGGGTCGCGGGACCCGGGCGCTTCACCGCTTCGCGCGGCGTCGAGGGCGGCTCGGCGCAGGCGCTCGTTGACCGGCGTCGGAACGCCGTGGAGGCGGCCGAGCAGGACGATCTCGCCGTTCAGCTCGTTGCTCTCGATCGTCCCCGCGCCGCGAGCGAGGCTCTGCCACGACGAACCGCCGCCGTGCTCGCGCCCCGGGACGGGACGCGGCGTGATCAGCTGGGCGTGGCGTGCGTCGTACTCCTCCTCCGGCACGGCGTCGATCCCGGCGGCGGCGAGAACGTCGATCGCCTCGGCCCAGGCGCGCCGGTGCACCTCGCCGGCCTGGCCGTCGTGCGTGCCGAACAGCGCCTGCGACGCGTTGCCGAGGTTGCGCAGGAGCTTCGCGTACTTCCAGCGTGCGACGTCGGCGCGCGGCTGCGAGGAGAAGCCGGCGCCGGTGAGGGCGGCGGCGATCTCGCGCGCCCGCTCGTCGACGCCATGCGGATGGCGGCCGATGTCGAGTGAGCCCGGGACCGGCGCCGAGTGGGCGATCACGACGCCGTCCTCGAGGTGGGTCGACGGCAGCTGGACGACGATCGAGTAGACGTCGGCGAACCGCCGCAGCGCCTTGCGCTCGTTGTCGACGCCGTTCTGCGCGCAGGCGATCGCGATCGTCGACGGAGCGGCGGCCTCGAGCGCGTCGAGGGCGCCGGGCGTGTCCTGCCCCTTGACCGCCAGGATCACGAGGTCGTCGGCGCGCCAGGCGACGTCGGCGGCCGCCGCGGCCACCTCCAGGCGCGTCGTCGTCACGCCTTCTGGCGACTCGACGCGCAGCCCGTGCGCGACGATCGCGGTTCCGTGGGCGCCGCGTGCGATCACGACGACCTCCTCGCCGGCTTCGCGAAGGCGGCTGGCGATCACGCCGCCGACCGCCCCGGCGCCGAGGACGACGAAGCGCGGCACCTACTCGAAGGCGGGGTGACCGGTCAGCGCTTTGCCGAGCACCAGCGTGTGGACTTGATGCGTCCCTTCGTAGGTCAGCACCGACTCGAGGTTCACGAGGTGGCGCATCACGGGGTACTCGAGCGTGATCCCGTTGGCGCCGAGCAGTGCGCGCGCGCGGCGCGCGACGTCTGTCGCCATGCGGACGTTGTTGAACTTGCCGTAGCTGATGTGCTCCGGCGCCACGCGGCCCTCGTCCTTCAGGCGGCCGATCCGGCTCGCCAGCAAGAGGCCGTTGTTGACGGCGACGTGCATCTCGACGAGCTCCTGCTGGACAAGCTGGCGCGTGGCGATCGGCGTCCCGAAAGCGACGCGCGTCGAGGTGTAGTCGATCGCCGCCTCGAGGCAGGCCCGCGCCGCGCCGACGGCGCCCCAGACGATCCCGTAGCGCGCCTCGTTGAGGCAGCTAAGCGGCGCGCGCAGGCCGCTCGCCTCGGGCAGCTGGGCGTCGGCGCCGAGGCGGCAGTCCTCGAGGACCAGCTCCGACGTCGTCGATGCGACAAGCGACAGCTTGTCCTTGACGTCGACGGTTGTGAACCCGTCGGTTCCGGCCGGCACGAGGAACCCCCGAACACCCTCGTCGGTCTTGGCCCACACCACGGCGACGCCGGCGCGGCTGCCGTTGGTGATCCACATCTTCGCCCCGTTCAGGACCCAGCCGTCGCCGTCGCGGCGAGCCGTCGTGCGCATCGCCGCCGGATCGCTGCCGGCGTCGGGTTCGGTCAGCCCGAAACAGCCGATCACCTCGCCCGCGGCCATCGCGGTGAGCCAGCGTTCGCGTTGCTCCTCGGATCCGAAGGCGTGAATCGCGAACATTGCAAGCGACCCCTGGACGGAGACGAAGCTGCGCAGCCCGCTGTCGCCGGCCTCGAGTTCCAGGCAGCTCAGCCCGTAGGCCGTCGCGCTCGCGCCCGCGCAGCCGTAGCCCTGCAGGTGCATGCCGAGCAGACCGAGCTCGCCGAGCTCGCCGCCGAGCGAATCGGGCAGCGCGCCGGCGCGCCAGGCATCGGCGATCAAGGGCAGGAAGCGGCGCCGCACCCAGTCGCGGACGGTCGAGGCAATCAGCCGCTCCTCGCCCTCGAGGTCGGCGAGGATCGCGAACGGGTCGTCTGCGGAGTAGGTGGGGATCGTCTTTTGAGCCATCGGCATATTCAACCGCTCAGCGCCGCTTCGGGCGGCCCGGCCAGCCAGGCGCGCACCGCGGCGTCGTCGGCGCCGAGTGCCGGCGGCGGGCGGCGATAGGAAACCGGGGTCGCGTCGAGGGCGATCGGATTGGCGGTCTGGCGCAATCCGTCCGCCATCTCGACGATCGAGCGAAGGCCGATCGACTCAGCCAGCGCGAACGCCTCGCCGACGTCGTTGACGGGCCCGCAGGGGACGCCGACGGCCGTCAGTGCATCGGTCAAGTTCGCGCGCGTGCGCGTGGCGAACAGCGGAGAGAGGGCCTCGAAAAGCTCTTCGCGAGCGGCGACGCGATCGGGGTTGGTGGCGAAACGGGGATCGGCGGCGAGCGGCTCGCAGGCGAGCTCGGCGCACAGCGCGGCGAACTGACGGTCGTTGCCGACGGCCACGACGATCTCGCCGTCGGCTGCGGTGAAGGCCTCGTATGGGGCGATGCTCGGGTGGCGGTTGCCCATCCGGGCGGGCACGTAGCCGGCGCCCAGATACCCCGATGCCTGGTTGACGAGACCCGCGAGCAGCGCCCCCATCAGCGACACGTCGACGCGCTGACCGAGCCCGCTTCGCTCGCGCTCGGCGAGCGCCGAGAGGATCCCGACCGTGGCAAACAGCCCGGCGATCACGTCGACGAGCGCGACCCCGACCTTCGTCGGCGGCGACTCCGGCTGTCCGGTGATGCTCATCAGGCCGCCCACCGCCTGGATCAGCAGGTCGTAGCCGGGCATCGGCGCTCCGCGCTCGCTCGAGCCGAAACCCGTCAGGCTGC
>DATGHN010000228.1:0-21942 GCA_035308005.1 Solirubrobacteraceae bacterium | reverse complement strand
CACCGCGATATCTGCCCAGGCTGTCAAGGCGCTCCGCGACCGGACCGGCGCGGGGATGATGGACTGCAAGCGCGCGCTGACCGAGGCCGACGGCGACGTCGACCGGGCGATCGAGCTGCTGCGCGTCAAGCAGGGCAGACGGATCGAGGACCGCGGCGAGCGCGTCGCCTCCGAGGGGACGATCCAGGCCTACGTCCACCACAACGCGAAGATCGGCGTGATCGTCGAGGTCGACTGCGAGACCGACTTCGTCGCGAAGAACAGCGATTTCGTCGGCTTCGCGCGCGAGGTGGCCGCCCACATCGCCGCCGCGGCGCCGCGCTGGATCAACCAGGACGAGGTACCCGAGGACGTTCGCGACACCGAGCTGCGCGCGTTCGAGCAGGAGGCCGCCGACAAGCCGGAGGAGATTCGCGCGAAGATCGCCGAAGGCAAGCTCGCCAAGTGGTACAGCGAGGTCGTCCTCCTCGACCAGCCGCACGTCAACGCCGACAAGCACGAAGGCGCAACGATCGGTGAGCTTCAGAATCAGATCGCCGCGACGACCGGCGAGAACGTCGTGATCCGGCGCTTCTCGCGCTTCGCGGTCGGCGAGTAGGCGCCGGTGGCCGTGAGCCAGGCGCCGCTCTTCAAGCGCGTCCTGCTCAAGCTGTCGGGCGAGGCCCTGATGGGCAGCCTCGACTACGGAACCGACCCGCAGTGCGTGGCCGCGATCGCCGAGGCCGTCCGCGGCGTCGTCGAGTCCGGCGTCCAGCTCGCGATCGTCCCCGGCGGGGGAAACATCTACCGCGGGTTGCGCGGCGCCGCCGAGGGGATGGATCGCGCGACCGGCGACTACATGGGCATGCTCGCGACGGTCCTCAACGCGCTGACGCTCCAGGACGCCTGCGAGAAGCACGGGATCCACACGCGCGTGCAGTCGGCGATCACCGTCCAGGAGGTCGCCGAGCCCTACATCCGCCGCCGTGCGATGCGCCACCTCGAGAAGGGGCGCGTCGTGATCTTCGCCGCCGGGACCGGCAACCCGTTCTTCACTACCGACACGGCGGCGGCACTGCGCGCGAGCGAGGTCCACGCCGAGGCGATCCTGATGGCCAAGAACGGCGTCGAGGGGGTCTACAGCGCCGACCCCGCGGTCGACCCGTCGGCCGAGTTCATTCCCCGCATCACCCACATGGAGGCGATCCAGCGTCGGCTGGCGGTGATGGACGCTACGGCGCTGACGCTGTGCATGGAGAACCGCCTGCCGATCCATGTCTTCAACGTCGACGATCCGGGGAACATCGGTCGCGTGCTGGCGGGAGAGTCGATCGGGACGCTCGTAACGACGCCCTAGCCGCGTTATCCTCACCCCGCTATGGCTCCGTTTTCCCTGCAAGAGCGATGATCGACGAGCTTCTTGAGGACGCGCGCGAGCGGATGCACAAGTCGGTCGAGGCGACCGGGCACGAGCTCGGGACCGTGCGCACCGGTCGCGCCAGCCCGTCGCTGCTCGACCGCATCCAGGTCGAGTACTACGGGACGATGACCCCGCTTCGCCAGCTAGCGACGATCTCCGCGCCGGAGGCGCGCCTTCTGACGATCCAGCCCTTCGACGTCTCGACGATCAAGGCGATCGAGAAGGCGATCAACACCTCGGACCTCGGCCTGAATCCGTCAAACGACGGCAAGCTCGTGCGCCTTGTGATTCCCGAGTTCAACGAGGAGCGCCGGCGCGAGCTGGTCAAGGTCGCCCGCCACATCGTCGAAGAGGGTCGCGTCGCGATCCGCAACATCCGCCGCGACGTGATGCACGACCTGCGCGAGCTGAAGGAGGCGGGCGAGGCCGGCTCCGACGACGAGCACCGCGCCGAGGCCGCACTCCAGAAGGTCACCGACGACACGATCGGCGAGCTCGAGGCGCTGCTGAAGGGCAAGGAAGCAGAGATCCTCGAGGTCTGATGGGCGTCGACGCGGGACGGCCGCGCTACGTCGCGATCATCACCGATGGGAACGGGCGCTGGGCGCGGAAGCACGGCGTGTCGGTTGCGGCCGGCCATAGCGCCGGCGCGGACACCGTCAAGGCGCGGCTGCGCGACGCTGTCGAGCTCGGCGTACGCGAGCTGACGGTCTATTCGTTCTCGACCGAGAACTGGTCGCGGCCCGCCACGGAGGTGGCGGCGCTGATGCGGATGTTCAGTCGCCGGATCAAGAACGAGACCCCCGAGCTGCGCGAGGAGGGCGTGCGGATGCGCTTCATCGGCCGCCGCGAGCGGGTCTCCGCGTCACTGGTGCGCCAAATGGACTGGGCCGAGGAGCAGACCGCCCACAACGACCGGATCACCCTCTACGTCGCCTTCAACTACGGCGGTCGCGCGGAGATCCTCGACGCCGCCCGCGAGTTCAGCGATGGCGACGAGGACGACTTCCGCGCGCTGCTGTACGCCCCCGAGATGCACGACCCGGACCTGATCATCCGCACGAGCGGCGAGCAGCGGCTGTCCAACTACCTGCTCTGGCAGTCTGCCTACTCCGAGCTCATTTTCCGCGACGAGCTGTGGCCCGACTTCACCCGCGAGGCCTTCGAGGAGTCGCTCGCCCAGTACGCCGGCCGGCGACGCCGCTACGGCGGCAGGTAGGGGTGGCCATGGCGTCCTCGCAGCTTCGCCGCCGACCGCCCTCGCAGCGCCCGCGCCGCCCGAGCCCCGTGGTGCGCGCTCGGCGCCGCTCGGAGCTGCGCGGGCGGATCGTCGTCGCCGTGCCGGCGATCGCCGTCGCCGCCGTGATCGTCTACGAGGGCGGGTTGCTTTTCGCGGCCGCGCTGCTGGTTCTCGGCTGGCTGTGCCTGCACGAGCTCTACCACATGACGGCACGCGCTCATCCGGCCCGCCTGGCCGGCTTCGCGGCGCTGCTCGCGCTGTTGATCGCCGCCCACTACGGGACCCGCGATCAGGTGCTGCTCGTCGCCGTGGCGGCCCTGCCGGCGGCCTTCCTGCTCTGTATCGCCGCGCCGCGCGCGAGCCTCGCCGGGGTCACGATCACCCTGCTCGGGGTCTGGTGGATCGGCCTCGCCCTGGCGCACGCGGTTCTGCTTCGCTCGCTGCCACATGGGGGCGGGATCGTCGTCGACGTCCTCGTCGGGACGTTTGTCGGCGACACAGCGGCCTACATCGGCGGGCGAAGCTTCGGCCGCCGGCCGCTGGCTAGCGCGCTGTCGCCGTCGAAGACCGTCGAGGGACTCGTGATGGGCATGTTCGCGGCGATCGTCTCGGTCTGGTTCGCGAGCCTCTACCAGCCGTGGCTTCAGAAGGGCGATGCGATCCTGATCGGCGTTGGCGTCGCGATCGCCGCGCCGATCGGCGACCTGTTCGAGAGCTTCATCAAGCGCCAGGCGGGCGTCAAGGACAGCGGTAGGGTGTTCGGAGCCCACGGCGGGGCGCTCGATCGCCTCGACGCGGTGCTCTTCAGCGCCGTCGTCTCCTACTACGTGTGGCTTGCGATCCTGAGCGCGCGATGAAGCGAATAGTGATCCTCGGCTCGACGGGCTCGATCGGCGTCCAGGCGCTCGACGTCATCGACGCCTCGCCCGAGCTCGAGGTCGTCGGCCTGTCCGCCCAGTCCTCGTGGGAGACGCTGATCGAGCAGGCGCGTGCGCATGCCGTGGAGCGCGTGGCGATCGCTGACCCATTGGCCGCCGAGACCGCGCGGGCGCAGTTCGACGGTGAAGTGCTGGCGGGCCCGCAGGGGCTGATCGAGCTGATCGTCGAGTCTGGCGCCGACCTCGTGCTGAACGCGATCGTCGGCTCGGCGGGTCTTGGCCCGACGATCGTTGCGCTCGGTGAGGGAATCGATCTCGCGCTGGCCAACAAGGAATCGTTGGTGGTCGGCGGCGAGCTCGTCACGGTGCTCGCCGAAGGGACCGGCGCGCGGATCCTTCCCGTCGACTCAGAGCACGCCGCGCTTCACCAGCTGATCGGGGCGGAGCGTACAGCCGGGCCGGGCACCGTCGAGCGCCTCACGATCACCGCCTCGGGCGGGCCCTTTCGCGGCCGTACGCGCGCGCAACTCGAGGGCGTGACCGCCGATCAGGCGCTCGCGCATCCGACCTGGTCGATGGGCGCCAAGATCACGATCGACTCGGCGACGCTGATGAACAAGGGCCTCGAGGTGATCGAGGCACACCACCTTTTCGGCCTGCCCTACCAGCGAATCGACGTGCTCGTGCATCCCCAGTCGATCATCCATGGCCTGGTCACGCTCTGCGACGGCGCGGTCCTCGCGCATCTCGGCTGCCCGGACATGCGCGTCCCGATCGCCTACGCACTCCATCACCCCTACCGCACCGAGCTCGACGTCAAGCGCCTCGACCTCGCCGCCGTTGGCTCGCTGACCTTCGAGGAACCGGATCTCGAGGCGTTCCCGGCGCTTCGCCTCGCGCGCGAGGCGGCGCTCGCCGGCGGGACGGCGCCGTGCGTGCTGAACGCCGCCAACGAGGTCGCCGTCGCCGCGTTCCTCGGCGGGCGGATCAGCTTTACGCGGATTGCCGAGGTCATCGAGGAGGCGCTCGATGAGCTCGGTTCGCAGTCGGCCGGTGAGTTCGACGTGCTCTTCGAAGCCGACCGCCTCGCGCGCGATGTCGCGACGGCTGCCGTTTAGGCCCGCCAAACCGCGCCTGCCACACTTCCTGCGATGACCTGGGTGATCGCAATCGCCGGTTTCTGTGCGCTCATCGTGACGCACGAGGCCGGGCACTTCCTGGCGGCCAAGGCGGTCGGCATGCGCGTCGAGCGCTTCTCGCTGTTCTTTCCGCCGAAGCTGATCGGCTTCCGACGCGGCGAGACCGAGTACCAGATCGGCATGATCCCGCTCGGCGGCTACGTGAAGATCACTGGCATGACGCCGGACGAGCTGACCTCCGTCGACCTGCGCGTCGCCGAGCGCAGCTACTACATGAAGGCTCCCTGGAAGCGGATCGTCGTGATCCTCGCGGGCCCCGCGGTGAACCTGATCACCGCGTTCATCCTGTTCGCCGTCGTATTGATGGCGGGCAACCTCGACGGCGAGATCGCGATCGGCAACCTCGCCCCGTCACAGAACACCGTGAACGTCATCTCGAACACGAAGGTAGGGACGATCGTGCGCGGGAGCGGTGCGAGCGGGCACCTGCGCCTCAAGGATCGAATCCTCGCCGTCGACGGGCATCCAGCGACGCCCACGGGCCTCGCCAAGCTCGTTGACGCCCACCAATGCGCCGGCGCGCCGACGAGCGGCTGCGCCGCGACGCGACCCGCGCGCGTCACCGTCGTTCGCGGCGGCAAGACGCTGACCGTGAGCGTCACGCCGCACTACAGCCGTGCGGACAAGCGGATGCTCCTCGGCGTGCAGCTTGGCGGCAAGTACCTGCCCATCCACTTCGGCTTCCTCTCGGCGCTTGGCACCTCCGTGACGGCGATGTGGGACACCGGCACGTCGACGATCACCCATTACTTCGACGCGCTCGTCAGCTCGAAGGCGCGCCGCCAACTGCAGAGCGCCGTCGGCATCGCGCAGGACACTCAGCAGGCCGTCGCGCGCGGGGCGGGACTCGCGCTGGTGGTCCTCGCGCTGGTCTCGCTTGTCCTCGCGGTCGTCAACCTGTTCCCGTTCCTGCCGCTCGACGGCGGGCACGTCGTCTGGTCGCTCGGGGAGAAGCTGCGCGGCCGTCGCATCTCGATCGCGACGATGTGGCGCTTCAGCTCGGTCGGGATCGTCCTGCTCGGCTTCCTTGTGATCAGCGGGATATCGAATGACGTCAGCCGTCTGAGCGGCTAGGAAGGCGAACGCTGACCCAGCTCTTCGTGAGCGGCCCGATCCGCTCGCGCTCGGCCGCCCCGAAGAGGCGCTCAAATTCGCTCCGGCTCAGCAGCTGGATGTCCTCCCAATAACCCTGCGCGCCAAGGCGCCAATAGCGTCGCCGAAGCCGGCGTCCCAGCCAATGCGCGCCCGGCAGCAACGAGTGCGGCTCGACGGGGAACGAACGCGCCGGCGTCTGCACGTACCAGCCCCGCGCGACACGGCGCAGCTCGGCCGCAAACGCGTCGCGGCGCGCCGGTTCGACGTGCTCGACGACGCTGTTGCAGTAGGCGAGGTCGAACTCCCCGTCGGCAAACGGAAGCGCCTCGGCGGCGTCGGCGATGACCAGCGGGCCGGGGTATCCGGGGCGTGCGAGCAGATCGACCCCCGTGATGTCGAGCTGTGGCGACAGGCCGCGCAGGCCGAGGCCGCCGCAGCCGACGTCGACGATCCGCATCTGCGCCGTCGGCTGCACCAGCTCGAGGAAGCGGGCGTGGCGCTGCGCCCGCGCGCGCTTGGCGAAGGGCTCCGCGAGGCGCGGGAGCGGCCCGCGGGCGGTCTCATAGACGTCCGGAGTGCCCACGAGGGCAGCGTATTCGCTGCCCCGTCTAGACTGAAGGCGTGGCTTCAACGCGCCAGATAGACGTCGGCGGCGTGAAGATCGGCGGCGGAGCGCCGGTCGCCGTGCAGACGATGACGAAGACCGAGACCGCGAACCTCGCGGCGACGATGGAGCAGATCCAGACCGTCGCCGCAGCGGGCGCGGACATCGTGCGCGTCGCGGTGCCGCGCGACAAGGACGTCGAGGCGCTGCGCAGCATCGTCCGCGACTCGCCGATCCCGGTCATCGCCGACATCCACTTCAACCACACGCTCGCGCTCAAGGCGATCGACGCCGGCGCCCACTGCGTGCGGATCAACCCCGGCAATATCGGCGGGCGCGACAAGCTCGCGCTGGTCGTCGAGCACGCGAAGCAGAACGGGACGCCGCTACGCGTCGGCGTTAACTCCGGCTCGCTTCCGGCGCACCTGCTCGAGCTCGAGTTCAGCAACCCCGTCGAGGCGCTCGTGCGCGCGGCGATCGAGACCGTTGAGCTGATGGAGAGCCTGCGCTTCGAGAACTTCAAGGTCTCGATGAAGTCGACCTCCGTGCCCAACACGATCGCCTCTAACCGCGAGCTCGCGACCCGCATCGATTACCCGCTGCACCTCGGGATCACCGAAGCGGGCACGAAGTGGTCGGGGTCGCTGAAGTCGGCGGTCGGCCTTGGAACGCTGCTCGCCGACGGGATCGGCGACACGATTCGCATCTCGCTGTCGACCTTCCACGCCGAGGAGGAGGTGAAGGTCGCCTGGGAGATCCTCAAGGCGCTCAAGCTCCGAGAGCGAGGACCGGTCCTGATCGCCTGCCCGACCTGCGGGCGGCTGCAGTTCGACATGGACAGCGTCGTCGCCGAGGTCGAGCGGCGCCTCGAGGCCTACGACGATCCGATCGAGGTCTCGATCCTCGGATGCGCCGTCAACGGCATCGGCGAGGCGCGCCACGCCGACTTCGGAATCACCGGCGCCAAGGACATGGGGATGATCTATTCGAAGGGCGAGCCGCTCAAGAAGGTGCCGACCGAGCGCCTCGTTGATGAGCTGTTCGCGGAGATCGATCGCTACTACGCCTCGGGGCGCCGCGTCGTGCGCGACGAGGAGAAGGCCGCCGAGGCGCGAGTCTGGCTGGCCGAGAACGAAGATCCCGACGCGATGACGCCCGAGCGGATGGCCGCGCTCGAGGCGGAAGCGGCGCGTGAGGCATCGGCGCTCGACGAGGCGGACTCACCCGTCGCCGGGCGGCGCTTCACCCGCGCCTAGAGGGAGGGCGCGGACCGGCGCCCTCCCGCGACGTGGAGCTAGGAGGCCTTCGCGAAGCGCGCGCCGACCTCGTCCCAGTTGACGACGTTCCACCACGCGTCGATGTAGTCGGGACGGCGGTTCTGGTAGCGCAGGTAGTAGGCGTGCTCCCAGACGTCGACGCCGAGCAGCGCCGTCTTGCCCTCGGAGATCGGGTTGTCCTGGTTGGGGGTGCTCGTTATCGCAAGACCCGATCCGTCGTGGACCAGCCACGCCCAGCCGGAGCCGAAGCGTCCGAGGCCGGCTTTCTTGAGCTCGCCCTGGAAGTCGCCGAAGGAGCCGAACGCCGAGTCGATCGCCGAAGCCAGATCGCCACCCGGCTCACCGCCGCCGTCGGGCGACATGCTCGTCCAGAACAGCGTGTGGTTGTAGTGCCCGCCGCCGTTGTTGCGCACCGCTGTGCGCTTGTCCTCGGGCACGCGGTCAAGCGATTGCAGCAGCTCTTCGATCGGCAGGTCGGCGAGTTCTGAGCCCTCGAGCGCGTTGTTGACGTTCGTCACGTAAGTGCCGTGGTGCTTGTCGTGATGGATCTCCATCGTCTGCGCGTCGATGTGCGGCTCGAGCGCATCGAAGGCGTAGTGAAGATCGGGGAGTTCGTATGCCATGGTCCTCCTAGCGGTGTGGGCGTCGACCAGACAATAGCCAGCGCCTGCTCTCTCATAGGCTTCTCGCGTGACCCGACTCTCAAGCTACTTCCTGCCGACCGAAAAGCAGGCCCCGGCCGAAGCCGAGGCGCTCTCGCATCGCCTGATGGTGCGCGCCGGATTGATTCGTCAGATCGGGTCGGGACTGTGGAGCTGGCTGCCCGCCGGCTGGCGCGTCCACGAGCGGATCAGCACGATCGTGCGCGAGGAGATGGACGCGATCGGCGGCCAGGAGATGCTGATGCCCGTTCTCCAGCCGGCCGAGCTGTGGAAGCGAACCAACCGCTACGACATCGAGGAGCTCTTCAAGCTCCACGACCGCCGCGACGCCGAGCTCGTGCTCGCGATGACAAGCGAAGAGGTCGTCACGACGCACGTTGCCCAGGTCGTGCGCTCCTACCGCGATCTGCCGCTGATCCTCTACCACATCCAGACCAAGGAGCGCGACGAGCCGCGGCCGCGCGCTGGAGTGCTCCGCACGCGCGAGTTCATCATGAAGGACTCCTACAGCTTCGACCGCGACCAGGAGGGGCTGCAGCGCTCCTACGACCGCCACATCGAAGCCTACGACCGGATCTTTGACCGCTCCGGCCTGCGCTGGTACCGAGTCGCAAGCGACGTCGGAATGATGGGTGGCAGCGGCGCGCACGAGTACATGGCGCCGTGCCCGGCGGGCGAGAACGAGGTTGCGCTGGCAGCGGGTTACGCGGCGAATGTCGAAGTCGCGAGCGCCGAGGCCCAACCTGTCGCGCTGCCGCCGCCGCTCGACGCCCCCGAGGAGGTCCACACGCCACAGGCCACGACGATCGCCGCCGTCGCCGGTCAGCTCGAGCTGCCCGCGGGCGCGCTCCTCAAGGCCTTCCCGGTTCACGTCGAGGGCCGCGGACTGCTGATGGTCGTTGTCCGCGGCGACCACCGCGTCAACGAGATCAAGCTCGGAAACGCGCTCGGCGCGCCGTGGCGGCCGGCGACGGCGCAGGAGATCGAGGAGCGCCTCGGCCCGCCGGGCTTCATCGGCCCGGTCGGAATCGACGTGCCCGTGCTGCTCGACGAGGGCGTTGCGCCTGGTCCGTACGTCGCCGGCGCCAACCGGCCCGACTATCACGTCCGCGGCGTCGAGCCGGGACGGGACTTCGCCTTCGAGAGCGTCGACGTCCGCAGCGTCGAGCCCGGCGACCTCGTCGATGGGCAGCCGATCACTATCGAGCCGGCGATCGAGATCGGCAACATCTTTCAGCTCGGGACGCGTTACTCGGAGCCGCTCGGGGCGACGTTCCTTGACGAGCAGGGCGCCGAGCAGACGATCCTGATGGGTTGCTACGGCATCGGCATGGCGCGGATCGCCGCCGCGGCGGTCGAGCAGTTCGCTGACGAGCAGGGGATTTCCTGGCCGCGCGCGATTGCGCCGTTCGCGGTTCATCTCGTCGCGCTCGGGCGCCCGGGAAGCGAGGAGCTGGCGACCGCCGAATCGGTCTATGAGACGCTTCGCGACGGCGGCGTCGACGTGCTCTATGACGATCGCGAGGCGGGCGCCGGAGAGAAGTTCGCCGACGCCGAGCTGCTCGGAGCGCCGCTGCGGCTGACGGTCGGACGGCGCACGCTCGAGTCCAGGGAGATCGAGGCGGTCGCCCGCCGCGGGATGAAGCCGCTCGAGGGCGTGCCGCTCGCCGAGGTCCTGGCGCGGGTGCGGGAGCTGTGCCTCGCGCTCGACTGAGCGCGCTGCGGCTGCTCGGCCTCGATCGCTCGGGACCGTCGCCGCCGCAGACCGGTACCGGGGCGCCGCTACGGCCCTGGACGATCCCAAACGCGATCGGCTACCTGCGCGCCGCGCTGATCCCGGCGTTCCTCGTGCTCGACTACCGCACAAACACCGGCACCGACACGGTGGCGGCGATCTGCTTCTTCATCGCCGGCGCGGGCGACTATGCGGACGGGATCGCGGCCCGTGTGACCGGCCAGTTCAGCCGGCTCGGGGCGATCCTAGACCCGGTCCTCGACCGCGTCCTCGCGCTCGCCGGGCTGGCGGTCTGCTGGTCATATGAGCTGCTGCCGCGCTGGCTCGTCGCGCTCGTGCTGGCCCGCGAAACGCTGGTTCTCGTCGTCGGCCAGGCCTGGCTGCGCCGCGGACTGACGCTTCGCATCAACTGGCCCGGGCGGATCGCCGTCGGGCCGACGCTGTTCGGCATCTGGCTGGCGCTCCTCGGGGTGCGCGCGGTCGCCGAGGGATTCCTTTTCGCGGGCATCACGCTGGCGCTCGTTGCGACCGGGTATTACTTCCGCGACGGGCTGCGCCAGCTCAGAGTCTCAAGCTCAGCTTGACCCTCTGGCCAGCGCCGCTATACTCGCCCGAACCCCGGCCCTCGCACGGAAAGACGCGCAAAATGGCAATGGACGAAACAACCTTTCCTGACCTCGGTCAGCTCAACGATCGAGAGCTCAAGGAGTTGATCGACCAGCTCAGCAGGGAGGAGCTGGACGTCTCCTACCGCCGGCGCATCCTGCACGGCAAGATCGACATCCTGCGCGCGGAGCTTGTCAACCGCCTGCGCGGCCGCCACGAGAGCGGGCAGGAAATCTTCAGCGGCGCCGACGTCGAGCGTCTGACCGAGATCCTCGCGGGTCATGCCGCGCCGCCGGCCGATCCTGACGCGGAGTAGCGCGGGCGCGCCGTGGCTCTGCACTGTCCGGAGTGCGGCTTCGTCAACCCCGAAGGCGCCAATTTCTGCCAGAAGTGCGGCGCGCTGCTCGAGGTCGGCCCCGAGAGCGGCGACCCGACGACGGCGACCTACCGCGTCGGCGAGACCGGCGACTTCATACCCGTCGACATCGGCGAGGTGGCCGGCAGTGCGGCGGCGCTCGTCATCCGCGCCGGGGGCGGACGCGCGGGCGAGAGCTTTCCGGTCGAGGGAGCACGGATGACGATCGGCCGCCGGCCCGACTCCGCGGTCTTCCTCGACGACGTGACCGTCTCGCGCGACCACGCGCTGCTCGTACGGCGCGGCGATGACTGGTTCATCGACGACTGCGGGTCGCTCAACGGCACCTACGTCAACCGCGAGCGGATCGACTCGCGTCGACTGGCCGACGGCGACGAGCTGCAGGTCGGCAAGTACAAGCTGACGTTCCGGGGCCGATGAGCACCGCGGACACGATCGAGGAGTCTGAGCCCCGGCGCCCGGCGTCGAAGTCGCTGACTATCGGCGCCGTCTGCAAGGCCCTCTCGACCGAATTCCCGGACATCTCGATCTCAAAGATCCGCTACCTCGAGGACCAGCGGCTCCTGACGCCGCGGCGCACCCCCGGGGGCTATCGGCTCTACAGCGCCGGAGACGTGGCCCGCCTGCGGACAATCCTGCGTCTGCAGCGCGACGAGTTCCTGCCGCTGCGAGTGATCCGCCAGGAGCTCGCGGCCGGCGCTTCTCAGACGGAGGTCGCGCCCACGCCGGCGGAGACGAGGCGGCGCTGGCGCCCGAACGTGAGCGTCACCGACTCCAACTCCTACTTCAGCCTCGAGGACGTACTCGAGGAGACGAGCGCCGACCCCAAGCTCGTGGCTGAGCTCGAGGAGTACAGCGTCATCAAGGGCGAGCTTCGCAACGGCCGCCGCTACTACGACGACACCGAGAAGGAGATCGTCCGGGCAGTCACGGAGCTCGCGCGTTACGGAGTCGGCGGCCGCAACCTGCGCGTTTTCCGCTCCTCCGCAGATCGCGAGGCCAACCTGCTTCAGCAGATCCTCGCCCCGGCGCTGCGTTCGCGCAACCCGCAGCGGCGCAAGGAGGCGGTCGAGGCGCTCGAGAACCTCGCGGCGGTGGCAACCCATCTGAAGCATCTGCTGCTCGTCCGTGACCTACGCAAGATCGCCAATTAGCGCCCAGCCGCAGGGCGACACGCTCCAGATGCGCTGGTGGGGATGGGGGCGCGAGGAGCGCCGCCTCCCGGTCCGTTCGGAGTTCGAACGACTGCTGCGCGAGCGCCTTGGCGCCGAGGGGCCGCCGCGCGAACCGGTCGCGCTCGCCGACGTGGCGCTCCCCGCGGTCACGCTCGGAGCACAGGCCATGCAGCGCCTCGAGGATTGTGTTGGATCCGGATTCGTTCGCAACGATCCCGCGGCGCGGATTCTCCACGCGGGCGGAAAGAGCTACCTCGAGCTGGTCCGGATGCGCGCCGGGGCGCCCTCTGGCGCGCCCGACGCCGTCGTCTATCCCTCAAGTCACGAACAGGTGCTCAGCGTGCTCGCGGTCTGCGGCGCCGAGCGGATCGCCGTCGTCCCGTTCGGAGGCGGCACGAGCATCGTCGGCGGCCTGACGCCGTCGGTCGGGGCTCAGCACGCCGTCGTCGCGCTCGATCTGGCGCGTCTCGCCGGTGTCCTCGCCGTCGATCCGCGCTCGCTGACGGTCAGCGTCGCCGCCGGCACGCGCGCTCCGGCGCTCGAGGCGGGCCTCGCCGAGCACGACCTCACGCTCGGCCACTATCCCGACAGCTTCGAGTTCGTCTCGATCGGCGGCTGCGCCGCGACCCGCTCGGTCGGCCAGGCCTCGAGCGGCTACGGCCGCATCGACGACGCGATTCAGGGCGTGCGAATCGCCACACCGGCCGGCGAGCTCTCGTCGGCGGCGCTCCCCGCCAGCGCCGCTGGTCCCGCGCTACGCGAGCTGTTCGTTGGCTCAGAGGGCGTGCTCGGCGTGATCACCGGGCTCTTGATGCGGGTGCGCACGCGCCCCGCGCGCCAGAGCTACGAGGGCGTCGCCTTCGAGAGCTTCCCGGCCGCCTCGGAGGCGCTGCGCATCGTCGCCCAGGATCACGCCACGCCGGACGTCGTGCGGCTGACCGACGCCGCGCAGACGGCGCTCGTGCTCGCGGCGGGGGAGGGCGGAGGCCGGCGCGCGCCGCTCGGCCGCCGCGGGCTGCGAAGCCGCCACGGGGTTCTGATGATCGTCGGCTGGGAGGGCCAGCGCGTCGCGATCGATCGCCGGCGCCTGCACACGATGACGCTGCTTCGCCGCGCCGGCGGGACGCCGCTTGGCGAGCAGCCCGGACGGGCCTGGGCGGCGTCGCGCTTCGCGGCACCCTACGTGCGCGACGAGCTGCTCGGCCGCGGCGTGCTCGTCGACCAGTTCGAGACGGCCGCGACGTGGAGCGGCCTTGAGGCGTTGCGCGGAATCGTCACGACGGCGCTTGCCGAGGCGCTCAACGCCTGCGGTACGCCGCCGCTGATCGGCTCGCAGATCTCGCACGTCTACGACACCGGCGCGTCGCTCACCTTCACCGTCCTCGCACGGGCGCCGGAGGGTCAGGAGGACGCGCAGTGGCGGACCGCGAAGGACGCCGCGAACGCGGCGATCGTTCGGGCCGGGGCAACGATCTCCCACCACCACGGAATCGGGCGCGATCACGCTCCCTGGGTCGCCTCCGAGCTCGGCCCGCTCGGCGTTTCCTCGCTGCGGGCGCTGAAGGCGCACCTCGACCCCTACGGGATCATGAATCCCGGCAAGCTGCTCCCGCCCGGCTGAGATGAGCCTTCCGCCCTTTCGCGTGCCGCCCGAGGAGACCTTCGACGCCCTCTACGGGATGCGCCGCTTCGACATGAACGAGGACAGCGCGCGCGGCGAGGTCGAGGTGCGCCGCGAGTTGATGCAGCCGTGGGGGCTGATCCACGGCGGCGTCTACGCGGCGATGGCAGAGTCGCTCGCGTCGTGGGCGACGGCGCTGGTCGTCGCGGCGGACGGCAACATCGTGATGGGGATGTCCAACAACACGAGCTTCCTTCGCCCGATCAGCGCGGGCACGATCCACGCGCTCGCGACGCGCCGCCACCGCGGCCGAACGACCTGGGTCTGGGACGTCGACTGCTCAGACGACGACGGGCGCCTGTGCGCGACCTCGCGAGTGACGGTCGCCGTGCGCCCGGCGCCGGCTCAGCCGAAGTAGCGGTTGGTGATCGGCATCCGCCTGTCGCGGCCGAACGCCCGCTCGGTGACCTTGATGCCCGGCGGAGCCTGGCGGCGCTTGTACTCGGAACGGTCGACGAGCGCGATCACCTTCTCGACGTCCTCCGCCGGCAGCCCGGCCGCGACCAGCTCCTCGCGCCCGCGGTCCTCCTCGACGTAGCCGCGCAGGATCGCGTCGAGGATGTCGTAGGGGGGAAGCGACTGATCGTCGCGCTGGTCGGGGCGAAGCTCGGCGGACGGCGCGCGTTCGAGGATCGAGTCCGGGATCGGGCCACCGTCCCCGTTGCGCCAGCGCGCGAGCTCGTAGACGAGCGTCTTCTCGATGTCCTTGATGACCGCGAAGCCGCCGGCCGAGTCCCCGTAGAGGGTCGAGTAGCCGACCGACATCTCGGACTTGTTGCCGGTCGTCAGGACGAGCCAGCCGAACTTGTTCGACAGCGCCATCAGCAGGTTGCCGCGGATGCGCGCCTGGAGGTTCTCCTCGGCGAGGCCGGGCGGGCGGCCGTTGAACTCGCCGGCGAGGCCCTCCTGATAGGCGCTGAAGAGCTCGCCGATCGGCAGCTCGTGGGCCTTCACGCCGAGCGCCCCTGCGAGCGCGCGGGCGTCTGACTGCGTCGCCTCCGAGGAGTAGGCCGACGGCATCACGACGACGCTGACGCGCTCCGCCCCGAGCGCGTCGACGGCGATCGTCGCCACTAGTGCGGAGTCGATGCCGCCGGAGAGACCGAGCACGACGTGCTCGAAGCCGTTCTTGTGGACATAGTCGCGTAGGCCCATGCGCAGTGCCGCGTAGATCTCGGCGGCGCGCGGCACGAGCAGCGGCGCGATCGTCGTTGTGACCGCGGTCGACGGCGCCGGCAGCGCGGGAAGCGTCGCGAGCAGCTCCGCGGCGAGGCGGCCCTCGGAGCGCAGCGAGCGATGGCCCGAGCTTCGCCGTCGCTCGGCGGCCGGCGCATCCAGATCGACGTCGCAGATCAGCAGCTCCTCCTCGAACTGGGCGGCGCGCGCGAGCAGGCGCCCGTCGTGATCGACGACGAGCGAGTAGCCGTCGAAGACGAGCTCGTCCTGGCCGCCGACGAGCGCGCAGAAGGCGTAGGCCGCGACGTGCTCGCGGGCGCGCTGGATGACCATCAGCTCGCGCTCCTGGCCCTTGCCGGCGTGGTAGGGCGAGGCGGAGAGGTTGACGATCAGCGTGGCGCCGCCCAGCGCGACATCCGAGCTCGGCGGTCCGGGCTGCCAGATGTCCTCGCAGATCGTCAGGCCGACGAGGTGCTCACCGATCGCGATCAGGCCGCCGGCGCGGCCGGACTGAAAGTAGCGCTGCTCGTCGAAGACGCCGTAGTTGGGCAGGTGGATCTTTCGGTAGATGCCGGCGATCCGGCCGTCGGCCAGCACGGCGGCGGCGTTGTAGACGTCGGCGGCGCGCTCGGGAAAGCCGACGACCGCGACGATCCCGGTGGCGGCGGCGGCGAGACGCTCGACGGCGGCGCGCGCGTCGCGCAGGAAATGCTCCTTGTAGAGCAGATCCTCGGGCGGGTAGCCCGTTACGGCGAGCTCCGGGAACAGCGCGAGCGCCGCGCCCTGTTCGCGGGCGCGGCCGAGCGCGGCCGCGATGGCGGCCTCGTTGCCGGGGATGTCCCCGACGGTCAGGTTGAGCTGGCAGAGCGCCAGTCGAAGCGCGGCCACACCCGGATTATCCGCCCTTGCGCCGACGGGGCAGCTCGTCCAGGGAGGAGCGAAGCAGTCCGGCGAGCAGCGCGAGGTCGGGGACGGCGTCGGCGTCGGCGAGCACGCCGAAGCAGAGCCTGCCGGCGTAGCTTGCGAGCGCGATAGAGAGCGTCTGACGCGGGCCGAGCGGCAGCGCCGGGATGACGGTGCGAAGACGCCGCCCGAGCAGCTCGCGCGGCGCCGGCGGTCCGCCGACGTTGGCGACCGCGATGTTGAAGCCGTGTTCACGGGCCAGCAGCGCCGTGACGAGGCGCAGACGCGCGTTGGCCGGAAATCCGTCGTCACCGGCGAGTTCGGCGGCCGCGGCCGCGCCGGCGGCGGCCCGCAGCCCGTCGAGTGAGCCGCTGATCGCGGCGTGGCGGCGCCGCGCGTCGGCGATTCCGACCGGCAGCGGCACGTATGAGGCCATCAGACGGCCGCTACGGGCCTGCGCGATGGGAACGAGGGCCCTGAGCGTCACGCCGCCGGTCTGATCGCCGTGCGAGCGCATGTAGCCTCCGAGCGCGCCGGCCACGGCCGCCAAGGCCGCATCGTTGAGTGTGCCGCCGAGCTTGTCCTTGGAGCGGCGGAGCCCGCCAAGGCCGACCTCGACCCAGGCGAGGGCGCGGTCCGGGCCGGGATTTGCGCCGAGCCGCCACGCCGGTGCGGGTGAGAGCAGCCCGAGCGGGTCGGCGCCGCGCCAGGCTAGCTCCTCGCGCGCTCGCGCCGTCAGCGCGCGCGCGTGCTCGAGCGTCGCGCGGGGATTGCTGATCCGCTCGGTGAGCGCGTCGAGGAGCAGCCGCGGAGCGCCGGCCCGCCTTGGCAGCGGCAGCGGCGCGTCGTCGCCCTCGAGCAGCGCCTCGAGCAGGTCGTCTCCGGCCAGCGCGGCGTGGCTTCGGGCGATCAGTGCGAATCGTTCGCCTTCGACGCGCTCGACGAGCACGATCTGCCACAGCGGGCGCCCGCGCGGCAGGCGCTCGGCGAGCAGTTGGCCCGCGAGGATCGCGAGCTCGTCCTCGCCGGCCGCGCCGCGCAGCGCGGCGGCGCGCACGTGGTGCTTGAGCGCGATTTCGGCCGGCTGCCAGACCGGCCGAGCGCCCGGCAGCGGGACTTCCGCGACGGTGCTGGCAAAGGCGGGGGCGCGGCCGAGCCGTGCGCGGACGTGCTCGATCAGCTCGCCGAGCGGCGGCGCGAGGCCGTCAAAAAGCAGCACGCAGCCCGCGTGGAGCGGGAGCTCGCGGCGCTTTTCGAGCTCCAGTGCGGCTGCTTGAGCGGGTGTGAGGCGGTGCTGATTGTGCAAATAGGCACGAAATTGTGGCGTGGCCGTCCTTGCGGCTCGGTACCCTTATAGACAGTTGTTCGACCTGCCGAGTCGTGATCGCGTGGTTGCGAAGCGAGCGGGGGACCCATTGCCGCCGACCTTGGCGCATCAGGCGCTTGGTCCCGGTTGGGGCGAATCGGCCGCATTGCCGCGGTCGTAGCGCCATGGGGGCGTAGCTCGTCTGTGAGCCGCGACCCAAGCCGCGAGCCCGACAGCTAACCCCGTAGGCAGCTCAGAAATTGAAGGAGGACCTCTAATGAGGCCGCTATTAAAACGGCACGTTCGCCGTGCCGCTTCTGCGCTGGGCGCGTTCGCCGGGGCGCTTGCTATCGCCGCTGTGGTGACCCTTGCCGCCGCGACCCCGGCGCTCTCTCACAGCCACGCCCGCGTTTCACGGTCTCGGCCGCGACCGCGGCACCGCCATCGCCCGCTGATCTGGCTGCGCGCCAGGCTGCTACACCCGAACGTCCTGATCGGCCGCGACTACGCCTTCATCGGCGCGACGATGCCGCGCGCCGCGGGCCGGAGAATCCTGATCGAGGCGTTTCGCTCCGGCCGCTGGGTCGAGGTCGCGCACACGACAACCGACAACGACGGCTACTTCCTGCGCCGTGTCTGGCCGCATCAGCTCGGACGCGTCGCGCTGCGCGTGCGCGCGGCCGGCGTTCCCGTCTCGCGCACGACGCTCGCCGGGCGGATCGCGACGGTCTACCACCAGGTCGTAGCGTCGTGGTATGGGCCGGGCGGCATCACGGCCTGCGGCGAGACGCTCGGCGCAGCCACGCTTGGCGTCGCCAACCGGACGCTTCCCTGCGGCACGATGGTCACGCTGCGCCTCGGTACGCGAACGCTGCGTGTGCCGGTCATCGACCGTGGCCCCTACGTCGTCGGTCGCACCTACGACCTGACCTACGCGACACGCAACGCCCTCGGCGCCAGCGACGTCGCGACGATCTGGGCGAGCGCCTAGAGCGGCAGCGCCAGCTGCACCGGACCGCTCGGCTCGGGCGTGCGGGCTTCGTCCTCGAACGTCGCCACCCGCACGCCAAGCAGGCGGACCGGTCGCGGCGGGGCGTAGGCACGCAACAGCTCGAGGGCGACCGCGGCGATCGTCTGCGAGGAGTCGGTGAAGGCGGCGATCGAGCGCGCCCGCGTCACCGTTGTCCAGTCGTCGAGACGGACCTTGATCGCGATCGTGCGCGCGCGGCGGCCGCGCGCGCGCAGGCCCTCGCCGAGCTCGCCGGCCATCCCCTGCAGCGCCTGCTCGAGCGCGGCGGCATCTGAGACGTCCTCGGGGAAGGTGACCTCGCTCGAGCGCGACTTTGCGACGCGCACGGGCTCGACCGGACTCGAATCGTGGAAATGCGCGCGCGCCAGGAGCTCGCGCGCCATTCGCTCGCCGAAGCGCGCGGCGAGCAGTTCCTGCGCCGCGGCCTGTAGCTCGCCGACCGTCCGGATCTCGAGCGCGGCGAGGCGCTCGGCGGTCTTCGGGCCGACGCCGCCGAGGACGCGGGTCGGGTGGCGGGCGAAGTGGGCGACTGCCTGCTCGCGGCTCATCGCCACGAACGCCGCCGGCTTGAACGACGCGCTCGCCGTCTTTGCGACCAGCCGCGAGGGGCCGATTCCAACCGACAGAGTCATGGCGGTGCGCTCGGCGACGGTTTCGACGATCGTTCGCAGCAGCGCGATCGGGAACGGCTCCTCGCTGAGATCGAGGTAGGCCTCGTCGATCCCCGCCTGCTGGATCACCGCGACGCGCTCGCGGACGAGGCTCCAGACCTCGGTGCTGGCGCGGCGGTAGGCGTCGAAGTCGGGCGCGATGACGATCGCGTCAGGGCACAGCGCGCGGGCCCGCGCGGCCGGCATCGCCGAGTCGACGCCGAAGCGGCGCGCCTCGTAGCTGGCGGTCGTGACAACCGCGCGTGGCCCCGATCCGGCGACGATCAGCGGCAGCCCGCGCAGCTCCGGGCGTCGGCGAAGCTCCACCGACGCATAGAACGCGTCGATGTCGAGGTGGGCGATGACCCGGCGGCGTGTCTCGGTCACTGCAGCCCCAGATTGTCCGCCGTGAGGCAGACGTGTTCAGAACAGCGCTGCGGCCAGGCGGCGGCGCGTCTGCTGGGCGAGCGGGTCGCCCGCGCCGAGGCGGTCGAGCTCGCCGACGATCGCCGCGCGGACATCGTCATCGCCGCCGTCAATGCCCTCCAGCAGAAGGTCGAAGGCGCGCTGCGAATCGCCCGAGTCGAGCGCGTCGAAGGCGTCGCCGAGGCGTCCGGCGCGAACGAGGCGAATCCGCGCGAGCAGACCGTCGGCCTCGAAGCTGCCCCGAACCGGCGAGAGAACGCTCTCCGCCTCGACATCCCCGCCGCGGGCGATCAGGATCCGCGCCAGCGCGATCGCGGCATCGGCGCGCGCGGGCTCGAGCGCCAGCGCCTCGCGCAGCGAGGTCTCATCGCCGCTTGCCGCGAGGACGTCAGCGGCGCTCGGAACGAGCGCGTCGAAGAAGGCGCGGACCTGGGCTCGCGGCTGCGCGCCGACGAACTCCGAGACCAGCTTTCGGTCCTTGAAGGCCTTCACGGCGGGGATGCCCTGGATTCCGAAGGCCTGGGCGAGGCGCTGGTTGGAATCGGTGTCGACCTTGGCGAGGACGACCGATCCCTCGCGCGCCGCGGCCTCCTCCTCGAGCAGCGGCCCGAGCTGACGGCAGGGACCACACCACTCGGCCCAGAAGTCGACGACGACCGGCAGCTGCGCCGAGCGCTCGATGACCTCCGCGTCGAAGGTCGCCTCGTTGACGTCGATGACCGTCACGCATCCAATTATCTCAACCGCTACACATCGGCTCTGATGGAGCTCGCGGTCGAGACGCACGGCGAGGGCCCGCCGATCGTCGGCCTGCACGGGCTGACGGCGACGCGCCGCTACGTGCTGATGGGCTCGCGGCTGCTCGAGCGCTCGGGGCGGCGCGTGATCCTCTACGACGCGCGCGGGCACGGCGAATCGCCGCCGGCGCCCGCCGGCGACTACGGCTACGAAGCGCTGGCCGGCGACCTCGCCGCGGTGATGGACGCCGAACGGGCGCCGCGCGCGCTGCTGGTCGGCGCGTCGATGGGGGCGCACACGGCGATTCGCCTCGCCCTGCGCGAACCCGAACGCGTCGAGGGGCTCGTGATCGTGACGCCCGGGTATGACCCGGCGCGCGGCGCCTCGGACTTCGCGTACTGGGACGCGCTCGCCGCCGGCCTGCGCGAGCGCGGCGTCGAGGGGTTCGTCGCGGCCTACGGCCTCGAGCGGCTTCCGGAGCGCTGGCGCGCGACGATCGAGACCGTCCTTCGCCAGCGGATCGCCGCTCACCGCGACCCGCTCGCGCTGGCCGACGCCCTCGAGGCGGTGCCGCGCTCGCGGCCGTTCGAGGGCTTCGACGAGTTGGCGCAGCTCGACGTGCCGGCGCTCGTGGTCGGCAGCAGCGACGAGGCCGATCCCGGGCATCCGCTGGTGCTCGCGCAGCGCTACGCGGACGCGATCCCGGGGGCGCGCTTCCTTGTCGAGGAGGAGGGCCGATCGCCGATCGCCTGGCAGGGCGGTCAGCTGTCGCGGCTGCTTCTAGACTTTCGCTGATGGCTTCATCTGCCACAGGCGTCGGCGTATTCGCCGCGGCCGCGGCAGGAGCGGTCTCCTTCCTCTCGCCGTGCGTGCTGCCGCTCGTCCCCGGCTACCTCTCGACGGTCGTCGGCATCTCACCCGATGAGCTTCGCTCGGCCGGCGCTCGCCGCGTGATCGTCCCGAGCCTGCTCTTCATCGCGAGCTTCTCGGCGATCTTCATCCTGCTCGGCCTGAGCGCGACCGCGATCGGCTCGGCGCTGGCGACCAACAAGGCGACGCTCGATCAGATCGCCGCGGTGGTGATCATCTGCCTCGGCGTCCTCTTCATGCTCTCGGCGGTGATTCCGCGCCTCGGGCGCGAATGGCACGTCGAACGCCTGCTGGCGCGCGCCGGCGCGGGCGGGCCGCTCGTCGCCGGCGCCGCGTTCGGGATCGCCTGGACGCCGTGCATCGGCCCGACCCTGACGGCGATCCTCTTCGCCGCCGGCAGCTCGAGCTCCGAGGGTCGCGGCGCGCTCCTGCTGGCCTTCTACTCGGCGGGCCTCGCGATTCCCTTCCTCGCGACCGCGCTGGCGTTCGGGCGGATGACGACTGCCTTCGGCTGGGTCCGCCGCCACTACGGCGTGATCATCGCCCTCGGCGGCTCGATCCTGATCGCTATGGGCGTGCTGATGCTGACCGGCGGCTTCACTTGGCTGAACACCCAGGCCCAGAACGGCCTCCACGACGTGGGGATCAACTTCATCGGCATCTGAAGCGCGCGGCCGTCTCGATATCGCGTCGGCGACGCCCGCCGCGCCGCCCCAAAACCGGCGACTACGCGAGTTTGCCGCGCCGGTAGCCGGGCAGCTCGATCACGACGCGCGCACCGCCGAGCGGCGAGGGCGCCGCCCATGCTCGGCCGCCGTGGGCTTCGGCGATCGCCCGCACGATCGCGAGCCCGAGGCCTGTCCCGCCGGCGACGCGGGCGCGCGAGCGGTCGGCGCGGTGGAAGCGGTCGAAGACG
>DATGHN010000227.1:0-3175 GCA_035308005.1 Solirubrobacteraceae bacterium | reverse complement strand
CAGGGAGAGGTCGCGAATCTGCGCCAGCAGGTCCTGGAACGAGAGCTCTCTCGACATGCGCAGGCGAACCGGGCTCGCAACCATGAGGACTCCGACCATGCGGTGGGTGTCCATCGGTGGCGATCGCCGGCCGGCGCGTGTCGTGGCGTACAGAAGGTCGTCCTGTGCGACCTCCTGTGACAGCAGGACCGCGAATGCTCCCTGCAGGACGGTCGCGAGCGACATCTCACAGCGTGCGCAGAAGTCTCCGAGACGCGCCGATAGCTCCGTCCCGAGGCGGATCTCGGCGACTCCGGCGGAGCCCTCGCCATCGTCGTCGTCATCGCCGATCGGGGCCGGCGTCGGTTCCTCGATGCCCGCAAGGGCCCGCCGCCAGAAGTCGAGCCCGTTCTCGTCGGCGCCCTGGAGACTTGCCCACTCGACAAACGACTGGAAGCTGTCGGGCTCCGGAAGGTTGATCTCGGCGCCGGCTCGCAGGCTGTCGTAGATCGCGAAAAGCTCGAGCTGAACGGTGACGCCCGCGTAGCCATCGATGATCGCGTGATGGTGGGTGAACAGCATCCGGAAGTCAGCGTCAGCGATCTGGCACAGCGTGACCCTGAAGAGCGGCGCTGATTCGAGCGCAAAGCCGCCCTGGCGGTCGGCGCGGAGGAGATCGCGCCAGCGCTTCTCCTGCTCGAACGGTTCGAGCCGCCTCCAGTCCCGCTCGACGAACGGGACCCTGACCGTCGGCGCGACCCGCTGGCGCAGCGATGTCGCCTGGCCGATCTCGAAGCTGAGCCGCATCGCGTCGTGCCTCGCGGCCAGACGCACCCATGCTTCCTGCATGCACCGTGCGTCAACCTGCTCCCGCAGGCGCACCACGATCTGCTCGAGGTACACCGCGGGGGAGCGCGTGATCGTCTCGAACACCATCCCAGTCTGCGTGGAGGTGCAGGGGAGAAGGGCTCCCGCGTCGGTGTCGGCGAAGTCGCCGAGGACGGACTGCGTCACGGTCATTGCGCGCCGCCGTGAAGCGCGTCGGAGGCTGCCCGCCGATGCAGGTCCTCACAAACGCGTCTATCCGTGGAATACCCCGAATAGATCGCTGGCGCGAGTAGGCGCGTCACCGCGTGACCAATCCTCCCTGAAGTCTCCCGCCGGGGCTGCCCAAGTGGCTCGACTTTACACAAGTAATTGCCAGCCGAAACGACGTTCCGCGGAGATTCGTGCACAGCGCGGTCATCGCTGAGACAGGGCAAGCCGTACGGGTGGCACGCGGCCACCGTTGGTGTTAACCGCGTCGGTAGCCGCGCGGCTATAGGTCAGCTCACCGCCGGATCGCTACCCACCGGCGGGGTTGCTTCGGGCGCGGCCCGGCCGCTGCTCTCAGCGCCGACCGCTCCGCGCCGCGGGAGCGGCGGGCCGACTCGCCCGCCCACCTCCCGCGGCGGGACGATCAGTCATCGCAATACGGGCAGCCGCCGCGCCCGATCTCAAGCGAGCGGGCGATCTGATGACGATGCTCGCTCGCGAATCGCGGATCGGCGGCGATCGCGGCGTCGTGCTCGCGGCGCTGGCGAGACACCTCGGCGTGGTGGCGATAAGCACGGACGACGCCGCGGCGCATCGCGCTCGGCCGAAGTCGTGCGGGCATAACTGAACTGGACAACGGTTCTCCTTTGGGTGGGCGTTTCTGCGTACGCCTCCCCTCCCCGGGAACCCGCTCCTCCCCGTTGCTTCGCTCGCCTCGAGGCTAGCCGGCCGAACCCTCGGATCGGTGAAGATCCCGCAACCGCCGGCGAATGCGAGGCTGCCTACACATCATGACAGGCGGCTTCGACCGGTCCCGGAGCGCGGGCCAGGATCGGCGGCGCGGCCTCGGCCGCGGCGGCGGAAGCCCACCTAGAATGCCCGGACCCGTGCCGCGAGCTGTCGACACCCAGCAGTCCTTCCCGGCGCTCGAGCTCGAGGTCCTCGAGCGCTGGCGCGAACGCGACGTCTTCGCCGAGTCGCTGCGCCGCCGCGAGGGCGCCCCGCGTTACGTCTTCTACGAAGGACCGCCGACCGCGAACGGGCCGCCCGGGTCACACCACGTGCTGGCGCGCGTCTTCAAGGACATCTATCCCCGTTACAAGACGATGCGCGGCTACCGCTGCGAGCGCAAGGCCGGCTGGGACTGCCACGGCCTCGGCGTCGAGATCGCCGTCGAGCAGAAACTGGGCTTCACCAACAAGGCGCAGATCGAGGAGTACGGGGTCGCCGAGTTCAACCGTCTCTGCGCGGAGTCCGTCTTCGAATACCTCGCCGAATGGGCGCCGCTGACCGAGCGGATCGGCTTCTGGGTCGACCTCGACGGCGCCTACCGCACGCTCGACTCGACCTACATCGAGTCGGTTTGGTGGGCGCTCGAGCAGATCCACGCCAAGGGGCTGCTCTACGAGAGCAACCGCGTCGTCCCATACTGCCCTCGCTGCGGAACGGCGCTGTCCTCGCACGAGGTCTCGCAGGGCTACCAGGACACCGCCGACACGACGGCCTACGTCAAGCTCCCGCTCGCCGACACAGACGGCGAGTCGCTCGTGATCTGGACGACAACGCCCTGGACGCTGCCCGGCAACCTCGCCGCGGCCGTCGGTCCAAAGATCGCCTACGCGCGGGTGCGCAGCGGCGATGAGACGCTGATCGTCGCGCAGGCGCTCGTCGAGCGGGTCTTCGGCGAGGGCGCGGACGTCGTCGGAACGCTCCCCGGATCGGAGCTCGTCGGGCGCCGCTATCGCGGGCCCGTCTTCGCGCGCAGCGACTCGACCGATACCGAGTTCCCGATCCTCGCAGCCGACTACGTGACGACCGACGACGGCACCGGGATCGTCCACATCGCGCCCGCGTTCGGCGAGGAGGACTATCGCCTCGGCGAGCAGGCCGGCCTCTTCGACCGCACCAACCCCCACACCCTCTACAACCCCGTCACCCGCGAGGGCCGCTACGACGACCGCGTCGCGGACTACGCCGGGCGCTCGGTGATCGAGCCCGAGCTCGCCGTCGACCTGCTCGCCGACCTGCAGCGCCGCGGCCTCCTCGTCAAATCCGAGCCGCACGAACACTCCTACCCCCACTGCTGGCGCTGCGGAACGCGGCTCATCTACTACGCGAAGCCGTCCTGGTACATCGCCACCTCGAGCCTGCGCGACCGGCT
>DATGHN010000226.1:0-5098 GCA_035308005.1 Solirubrobacteraceae bacterium | reverse complement strand
CGCAGAACGTAACCTCCCAGTGCGGACCGTCAGGCATACCAAACGGGAACGACCAGCACTGTCCGAACCGGCGCACTGGGAGGCCATACGTCATTAGACGGCCAATAGCACGCCAGCCATCCTCAAGCGTCCCCCCAAACTTGATCGTCGGCTCCGCGAACCCGTGCCCTTCGCCACCCTCGCACGACTCGTACGTCGGAATCCCGACCGTACGAAGGATGCGCACCGCACGCACAATCCCCATATCAACCGGCATATGGGGGCAAACCTCTGCCGCATACGCAGCCAACTCGTCCCGCGACCAATTCGAAACGCCATCAACATCGCCACACAGCGAAGGGGCGTCCTCACAAAGATCCTGCAAAGCCCCTCCAATTCAAACTGAGACACTACCCGCTAATGCTCGATAATCTATCTTATGTCACCTAGATCGAAGGAGCCTGGCGTTTAGTTAGGCTGGCCCGCATGGAAAGCCCACGTCTCGCCGGCGATTCGGGCGTTGCACAACCGCAGAAGCCCGCGTACGGCACGCAACCCGCAGCGGCGTGATCCAAGCGGAGTCAATCGAGACGAAGCGTTTGACGCTCGAACCGGTGTCGCCCGGCGTAGCTGCAGCCGTTATTTCAGGGGACCTCTCCCAGATCGAGGTTGGCGACGGCTGGCCGCATGAACACGCGCTACACGGCCTCCAGCATGTCGCTGAGGGAGCTCTGGTGTGGTTCGTCACGCTCGAGGGGCGCGTGATCGGTGATTGCGGCCTTCATGGCCCGCCAACCCCGCAGGGCGAGGTCGAGATCGGCTACGGGCTCGCAGAGCCATCTCGAGGCCAGGGCTTCGCGAGCGAATTCGTCCCGGCGCTCGCTGGTTGGCTCCTACGCCAGCCCGACGTCTCGCGCGTCGTGGCCAACACCGATGCGGACAACGTTGCGTCTCGGCGCGCACTCGAGCGCGCCGGCTTCACCGTCGAGCGCGAGCACGACGGCGCGGTCGACTACCAGCTGACGCGCTAAAACGGGCACCGCTGCGCCGCGCCGGCTCTGCCGGCGACGCGATCCACTGCCTCCCCTCGTCCTTCCGCCGTGTTATGTGAACTGGCGAGCGATCCGGCGAAGCGTCCACATCGCGACGCGGCGGCTCGTCGACCGACGCTTCTTGGGCGGCGCGGCCGGCGCCGGGGCTCCGTCGGCAGGCTCGGCGGCACGGTTGCGCCGTGTCGCCGCGGTGCCGAAGAGAAGCGCTCCGAGCGTCGCCAGCACGAGCACGATGAGGATTGCGGTAAGCGGGCTGAGCCCGCCAAATGTCGAGTCGTCCTGATCCACGGCCGGAAGACTACGTCATCGCGCAGACTGCCGGGGTGCGCCCAGAATCGCTGCTCAGTGCTTCTTCCGCCGTCCGGGCCAGCGTCCAGTCACGCGTGCGAACTCGCGTCGTGAAACGTGGTCGGCGAGGCCGTTGACGATCGCTGTCAGCGCACCCTCGACCGCCAGTGCGAGGCCGAGCTTTGCGACCGACCCCTGTGGTTCCTCGGCCCGCGGCGGCGGCGCGCCGCCGTCGATGGCGCCCCAGACGCGTTTGAAGACGCGGGCTGACAACCGGGGAGCGACACGCCGCGAGACCAGTTTCACCGGAGCAAACAGGACCTTGGTCGCGATGCCCGTTGGGGGTCCGGCCGGCGCATCGAGCGGGACCGATGCCTCGCTCTTGCGGGAGCGCTTCAGTCGCACGCGCGCAGCCTATCCATGCGTGCCCTGAGAGCGCCTGAGAGGCCGAACATTCGCGCATTTTCCGGGCATCTGCGTCACAAATCGGGCACGATCGGGCAATTAGTCCTTACAGGGAACGCTCGACATGGCGGAATCAGTTCAGGCGATCGTGGCATCGACACCGCGTGGTGAGCATCCCACGCCGCTCGCGGCCACCCTCGAGGACTCCCCGGATCAGCTACGCCACGCTCGCAGCCGACGGGTTGCCCGCGATCTGGTCGAGTTGTGGCGGCTCCAAAACGGAGCCGAACGCGCGGACGCCGCAGTCGTCGACGTCGCGGCGTTACTCGCCGCTGCCTGCGAGGAGCGCTTCGAGGCGACGCTCAGCGGGCCGGCGGTCCTCACGGTAGTCAGCGATCCGCGCCGGCTATCGCGCATCGTTCTGCTGGCCCTTGATAACGCGCGGCTCCACGGCGCCCCGCCGGTGACGGTCGACTATGACGCTTCGAGCATCGCCATCACCGACTGCGGCACGGGTTTCGCGACGCGAGTCCTCGACCTCGTCCCGGCGCCGTTTATCACCGCCGATCGCTCGCACGGGCGCGGCGTCGGCCTCGGGCTTGCGATCGCCTATCGCCAGGCGGAGCTGATCGGCGCCCGCCTCGTCCTCGCCAACGCGCCGCATGGCGGAGCGGTGGTGCGGCTCAAGTTCCTCGCGGCTGCCGAAGCCGCAGCCTAGACCGGGTCGATTCCCCAATGCGCGACATGCGCCTCGCCGGGCTCTAGCCGGACGAGCCCGTCGCCGCTGGCGAACGCGTTGGGCGCGCAGGACATCGGCTCGATCGCTATCCCCCGCCGGCGGCGATGCGGCGCGAGCGTGTCACCTGTGTAGACCATCACGAACCGACACGCCTCCCCCATCCACACCGTCACCGCCGTGGCTCCCTCAGCGACCGTCACGCGGGCGAACCCGTCGCTACAGCGATGGAGGTCCGTGAAGCAACTGTCGAGCAGCGTCGATCCGATCGCTCGTCCCGAGCGGAAGTCGAAGCCACTTTCCTCAACAGAGCCCGAGGCGACCGGGATCTGTCGCTCATCGAACGTCAGGATGCGCGAGGCGGGAATCGTCAGCGTCGCCGTATCCACCTTCTCGCCCACTTTCAAGTAGGGGTGAAAGCCGACTCCGTAGGGGCACGCGCTACCCCCCACGTTCTCCGCGCGCGCCGTCACCGACAGCCCGCGCGCGCCGAGTGAGTACTCAACGCTCAGCGCGAGGGCGAACGGGTAGCCGCCCATCGGCGCAAGCCGCAGGCCGAGCAGCACCGAGGAGGGCGAGATATCAATCGCGCTCCAGTTACGCCAATGCACCAGGCCGTGGATCGCGTTTTGCAACGTCGGCTCGCTGAGCGCGAGCTGAAGAGTGGCTTCCTCCCATTCGTAGCGGCCGTCGCGCAGGCGGTTGGGCCACGGCATCAGCACCGTTCCCCGCCCACCGTCGACGATCGCATCGCGGGCGAATCCATCGAGGATCTCGCGCTCACCGACGCGGTAGCTCCGAAGCGTCGCGCCGACCTCGGTGACGACCGCCACCTGCTCGCCGTGGCGCAGCTCGAACTGCTCCCCCGAGGGTGCGGCGGGCACGCCTAGATCCAGGGGTCGTGCCAGCGGCCGAGGCCGTGGACGAGCTTCGACGCCCGTGCAGGCCCCCACGATCCCGGCGCGTAGCTGTCGAGGGTCCCCGGTCGCTTGAGCAGCGGCTCCACGATCCGCCAGCTCTCCTCGACGGAGTCCTGGCGCGTGAAACGCGCCGCGTCGCCCTCGAGCGCGGCCTCGATCAAGAGCTCATACGGGGTTGGCGGCTGCCCACCCTCGGCGACGAGATCGGCGTCGAGCCAGATCGGCGCTGCCGCCTTGTGATCGGCGCGCAGCCCATCGAGAGTGAGCTGGATGCCGACGCGCGGGTCGAGCCTCACCACGAGTTGGTTTGCCTCCGCGCGGTGCTTGGCGCTCACGAAACCAAGACGCGGTGAGTGGCGGAACACGAGGCGGACCTCGGTCTGGGTGAGCGGCATGCGCTTGCCGGTGCGGATGAAGAAGGGGACGCCCGACCAGCGCCAGTTCTCGATCTCCAGGCGAAGCGCTGCGTAGGTCTCGGTGCGCGAGCCCTTGGCGACCCCGTCGATCGCACGGTAGCCGCTGTATTGGCCGCGCACGTAGTGGGCGGGACTTGCGGTCGCCGTTGAGCGAAGCACAGCGTATTTGGCGTCCTTGAGCGTCGCCGCGTCGGCTGCGGCGGGCGGCTCCTGGGCCACCGCCGCGAGTAGCTGCAGGAGGTGGTTGACGACCACGTCGCGCAGCGCCCCAACCGCGTCGTAGAAGCGCCCGCGGTCCTCGACGCCGAACTCCTCCGCCATCGAGATCTGCACGCTCGACACGTGGTTTCGGTTCCAGACAGGCTCGAGCATCGTGTTCGCGAAACGCAAGTACAAGAACTCCTGCAGGCCGAGCTTCCCGAGGAAGTGGTCGATGCGGAAGATCTGCGTCTCCTCGAGGTGCTGGTGGAGCTCGGCGGCGAGCTCCTGCGCGGACGCGAGATCGTGCCCGAATGGCTTCTCGACGACGACACGTGCGCCCGCGGGGAGTGCTCCCGCGTTCGCGAGCCCCGCGACAACCGTCGCAAACAGCCCCGGCGGCACTTCGAGGTAGTACACGGGACGCTTTGCACGGCCGACGGCCTTTGCGACCTTCTCGAAAGTCGATGCCTGCGAGAAGTCGCCGCCGATGTAAGAGAGTCGCGACGCGAAAGCCTTGAAGATCTTCGGCGAGACGCGCTCCCCCGCTGCTGCGATCGCGTCGTCGGCGTGCTCGCGAAGCCGCTCAATCGACCAGTCGTCGGCAGCCACGCCGATGATCGGCACATCCAGCAGCCCGCGCGCCTCGAGTCGGTAGAGCGAGCGAAGCGTCATCTTCTTCGCCAGGTCGCCGGTGATCCCGAACACCACGAGCACGTCGGCTCTCTCGGTCATCGTGTTCCCTCCGTGCGCCGAAGCGCGATTCCGGTTAGGAGCTCGCGCACGGACCTCTCGGCGGCGAGCGCGGTGATGTCGGCTGAGCCGACCGCCGTCGGTATAACCTCGACGACCTCGGCACCGACGACGTCGAGCTCGCGCCCGAACCTGCGCACGGCCGCCAGCAACTCCGCCGAGCTCATCCCTCCGGGCTCGGGGGTGCCCGTGCCGGGCGCGAACGCGGGATCGAGCACGTCGACATCGACCGACACGAACACCGGGCCCGGACCGAGCAATCCGATCGTTTGGCCGACGACCTCGTCGAGCGACTCGCGGCGGACGTCCTCCATGAAGAACGAGCGGATGCCGTGCTGCGCCTGCCAGGCG
>DATGHN010000225.1:0-10097 GCA_035308005.1 Solirubrobacteraceae bacterium | reverse complement strand
CAGCGCTCGCCGCGCCGGTTTGGACAGGCCGGCGACGAGCTCGGCGTCGCTCTTCGTCACCGCGGCTCAGGCGACCGACAGCGGCCAGCTGCCGCCGGAGTCGATGATCCGCGCGGCGAGCACCGCCGCGTTGCGGGCGTTGTCGAGGCCGACGGCGGCGACGGGCACGCCCGGCGGCATCTGGATGATCGACAGGATCGCGTCCAGGCCACCGGCCGCCGAGAGGCGGCTCGAGAGCGGGACGCCGATCACCGGCAGGTCGGTGTGGGCGGCGAGCACGCCCGGCAGCGCGGCGGAGAGGCCGGCGCCGGCGATCAGCACGCGCAGGCCGCGCGCGCGAGCGCCCTTGGCGTAGTCGGCGACCTCGTCGGGCTGGCGGTGCGCCGAGAGAACGTTGAGCTCATGGCCGATGCCGCGCTCGCTCAGCTCTCGCAGAGCCGGCTCCATGGCGTCCATGTCGCTGGCCGAGCCGAGCACGATCCCGACCAGCGGCGGCGGACCCTCGGTCTGCTCGGCGACGACGGCGAGCTGGGGCTCTGCGGTCATCGGCGCGCGGCCGCCTGCGCTCCGATGTCGCGGCGCAGCTGGCGTCCCGGAAACTCGACCATCTCGGCGGCAGCATACGCGGCTTCTCGGGCGGCTTCCGCGTCGGCGCCGAGCGCTGTGACGTTCAGCACGCGCCCACCCGCCGTGACGATGTCAGCGCCGGAGCGCGCGGTCGCGGCGTGCAGCACCTCGACGCCCGCGCCGACCGCGCCGAGGCCGCTGATGACATCGCCGCTCGAGCTCGATTCGGGGTAGCCGGCGCTTGCGAGTACCACGCAAACGGCGCACTCGGGCGACCAGTCGAGCGAGATCCCGGCCAGTCCGCCAGGACGCGTCGCCGCCAAGAGCGCGTCAAAGAGGTCGCTGCGCAGGCGCGGCAGCAGCGCCTGGGTCTCGGGGTCGCCGAAGCGGACGTTGAACTCGATCACCCGCGGGCCGTCGTCGGTCAGGATCAGCCCGCCGTAGAGGATGCCGTGGAAAGGAGTTCCGCGGGCGCGCATCAAATCGACGATCGGCTGGTGGATCGTCGCGACGAGCTCCGCGGCGCGCTCCTCGTCGACTTCCGGAACCGGCGAGAAGGAGCCCATGCCGCCGGTGTTCGGTCCGCGGTCGCCGTCGAAGATCCGCTTGTAGTCGCGCGCCGGCGCCATCGCGACCGCCCGCTCGCCGTCGCAGAGGGCGAGCATCGAGAGCTCCTCGCCGACGAGGTGCTCCTCGACGACCACGGTCTCGGTCCCGAAGCGATGCTCGACGAGGAACGCCTCGAGTGCTTCGCGCGCCGCCGCCTCGTCAGCGGCGATCACGACGCCCTTGCCCGCCGCGAGCCCGTCGGCCTTCAGCACCGCCGGGTAGGAGGCGATCGCCGCGAGGCCCTCCTCGACGCTGCGCGCCCGCGTCCAGGCTGCCGTCGCGACGCCGGCCTCAGCCATCGCCTGCTTGGCGAACTCCTTTGATCCCTCGAGGCGGGCGGCGGCGGCGCTCGGCCCGAAGGCGACGACGCCGGCCTCGCTCAGGCGATCGACGAGACCCGCGACGAGCGGCGCCTCGGGCCCGACGACGACAAGGTCGACGGCCTCTGAGCGCGCCGCCTCGACAAGGCCGTCGATGTCGTCGGCCGCCACGCCCAGCAGCCGCGCGTCGGCGGCGATTCCAGCGTTCCCAGGGGCGCAGAGAACCTCGGCCGAGCGGCCGAGAGCGCGCACCAGCGCATGCTCCCTGCCCCCCGACCCGACCACGAGGACCCGTCGCACAGGCGTGTTTTACCCGACACGCCGGACATCCGCCATCACGACGAAGCGTCCGTGATAACGTACACTCTCGATGCCGCGCGACTGGAACGCCGCGAGCTATGACCAGATCTCCGCCCCGCAGCAGGAGTGGGGCGCGGCCGTCGTTCAGCGACTGCGCCTGCGCGGCGATGAGACGGTCCTCGACGCCGGCGCGGGGACGGGGCGTGTGACCGACATGGTGCTCGAACTGCTGCCGGAGGGGCACGTGATCGCTGTCGACGGCTCTCCCTCGATGTGCGATGCGGCCCGCGAGCGGCTGCCGCCTCAGCGAACGACTGTGATCTGCGCGGACCTCCTCGAGCTGTCGCTGGAGGAGCCGGTCGACGCGATCGTCTCGACGGCGACCTTCCACTGGATCCGCGACCACGACGCGTTGTTCGCCCGGATGCGCGCCGTCGTGCGCGACGGCGGCCAGTTCGTCGTCCAGTGCGGCGGCGAGGGGAACATCGACCGTGTGCGCGGGATCGGCGAGGCGATCGCGGCGCGTGACCCCTACGCCGAGCACCTCGCAGCGGTCGGGCCGCTGTGGAATTACGCCTCGGTCGAGCAGACGCGGACGCGCCTCGCACGCGCCGGCTTCGCGGTGGAGTCCTGCTGGCTCCAACCGGCTCCGGCGACGCCGCCGCGTCCCCGCGAGTTCCTCGAGACGGTCATCTTCGGGCCCTACATCGAGCGTCTGCCTCAGGAGCTTCGCGCGTCGTTTCTCGATGAGACGATGGCGGCGCTCGGGACCCCGGTGGTGCTCGATTACGTACGTCTCAACTGGGACTCGACGGCCGTCTGAATCCATCGGCCCAGCGCTGCGGAGCGAATTGACACTACGCTAGCGTTCAACGCCCGCGAGATCGAGAAGCGGAGGAGCCGATGATCCCCCTTCTGATGAATTGCACGGCGAGTAGCTCCCGATGAGGACCGGAGGCGGGCTGTTCGGACGCCGCACCAAGCCGACCCCCGAGCGGAGCGTCGTCGTGGCGGGTCCCGCGGGTCCGCTCGAGACGAGCCCCAGCGAGCTGGTGCTAGTCATCATGCGCGCCGCGCCTGACCTGCGCTACTCCGCGGCGCGGGAGCTCGGCCTGCTCGAAGGACTCGCGGGCGGCCAGGGGCCCGAGCTCGAGCGGCGCATTCTCGAGCGCGCCCGCGACGAAGGCAAGCTCGAAGCGCTGGCGCAGGCGATCCCGACATGACGCTGCTCGATCAGGAGTTCGTGCGCTGGGTCGAGACGATCGAATTGCAGCCAACGTCGAGCCGGCGCTTTGGGGCGCTGCGCGCGGCGGTTGAATCTGTCGGCGCCACGCTCGAGCCACGCGCGGCGTTCGTGCTCACCGAGTACGCCGTCGGCGTCTTCAGCCGCGAGGCCTATGACTCGGTCATATCGGCGGTCGCCGAGCACGACGCGAGTTTCGCACCGGCGGCCGCCGACCTCGAACCTCGCCTCGTCGCGTCAGCGGCTCTGGCCCGCGCGCTCGAGCGCCTCGACAACACGACCGCGGTCGCAGCCGGCGCCGTGCTCTCTGCCGAATTCGCGGGCCGCGGGTTTCCCGTCCCCGAGCTGCCCGATCTCGCGCGCGGCGCTGTCAGCAAGCGCTTCGAGAGCCTGCGCCGGGCGTTGCCGCCGCCGCAGCTACGAGCGATCGGTCCGGCCTACTTGCAGCCGGCCGCCGACCCTGCCGACGCCCTCGCCCGCCGTGTCGCGCAACTCGAGCAGAGCTTCGCCACTCGTATCGACGCCGCCGATGAGGAGATCGACATCCTCTGGTGGGCGTTCGCCGCCGAGGAACCCGGCGACGATCTTGGCTGGGGCGACAACGCGACCGGGGAGACGCTGCTGCGCACTGGGCGCGAACTGGCGGACCGCCACCGCTTCCATGCCGAGATCCCGACCGCTCGCGAGATCACCAAGCGCGTGATCGGCCGCCTGGCAGACGAGGAATTCACCCTGGCGGACGTGATTCCCGCCGGAGCCGCCGAGGTTCGCGTCCCCGACATCGGGCTCGAGCCACTGCTTCCGATCCTGACCTGCGCGGGGGCCTGCACCGAGAACGGCGCCGAGCGGTCCGAGTTCGACCTGGGACCGTCCCACGACTGGACCGAAAGCCTCCGAGCGCGTGGAGTCGACCCGTATATGCGGCGGCGCGGCGACGAGATCGTCACCCAGACCCTGCGCGAACTGCTGCTGGCGCGAGCACTCGACGATGCATGAGCCTGACCGGGAGAGCGACCCGCTCAGCGGTCCGGGCGAGGTCGCTTCACCTTCGCTGGTGACCGCCGCCGACACGATGACGCTCGAGCAGGCCCGTGGCCTGAGCGGCCGTCGCGGGGCGCGGCTGGTTCTCCTCATGGGCGAGGCCGGCAGCGGCAAGACAACGCTTCTCGCGACGCTCTGGGAGCGGCTGCTGGAAAGCGGCGAACTTGCCGGCCACGGGCTTGCGGGCAGCCGCACGGCGCTCGGATTCGAACGCCGCGCACACTGGCAGCGCCTCGAGGCCCGAAGCGCCGAGCCGGCGCCGCCGGCAACCGAGCCGGCGGAGGCATTCCTGCACCTGCGCATCCGCCGCCCCGACGGAAAGCTGATCGAGCTGCTCCTTTCCGATCTCGCCGGCGCACAGTTCGAACCGGTGCGCGAGGGTCGCTCCTCGCTGGCGGGGCTCCCCGGCGCCGCGCGCGTTGACCGCGCCATCGTCGTTGTCGACGGCGCGACACTCGGTGTGCAGGGTCACTCGGAGGTCGCGGTCACGCGTGCCGAGCGGCTGCTGTTCGCGCTGCAGACCGGGGGCGCTTTCAGGGACACGGCGCGCATCGCGCTCGTCGTCACCAAGGCCGACGCCGTCGCGGAGGCGGGTGAACGCGCCCTCGCACGGCACGAGGTGCCGCTCGCCACGCTCGCCCGCCAGACCGACCCCGAAGCGACTTGGATCAGGACGGCGGCGCTCGCCGCAGACGGTGGGCCGCAAGGGCTCGGCGCGTTGCTGTCCTGGCTCTGCATCGATGACCGTCCGCGTGAACCGGCGCGCGCCAGCGAAGTGGCGTCCGCTCGCTCGATCGCAAGCTTTCGCGCGTGAACGGCTACGCGCAGCCGTGCCTCGCGCTGATCGGCATGCCGCAGAGCGGCAAGTCGACCTACCTGGGTGCCCTCTGGGCACTCGTGCAGTCACCAATCGAGGAGGCGGTGCGCGAGGCGAGCTTCATCGGCGACCGCTCCTACATACAGAGTCTCGCGGAGCAGGTGGCTCGCGGTGAGGAGCTCCATCGCACCGGGGTCGACGCCGACGAGGAGATGGCAGTCGAGCTCGAATTCACGGGACTCGGTAGGGCCGCTGTCCGGATTCCCGATACGTCCGGCGAGTCCCTGCGCGTGCTCGTTGAGAGCCAGCTTTGGCACCCGCGGCTGCGAGGCGCGTGCGCGAACGCCACGGCGGTCATGTTGTTCGTTCACCCTGCTCACATTCGCGTGCCGCAGCCGAGCTCGCTGCTGACGGTCGTCGAACCCTCGGCGAACAGCGCCGCGAACGGGACCGCGGTGCCGTTCGACGTCCATGACCACGCCTGCACAGCCGCCGAGCTGATCGACGTCTTTGAGAACGTGACCGAGCTCTGCCGTCTGCGCTGGCCGATCCGCGTGGCGGTGATCGTCTCGGCCTGGGACCGGCTCGATGAGACGTTGACGCCATACGAATGGCTCCGCGCTCGCCTCCCTGGCTTCGTATCAACAGTCGAGTCCGGGGCGCAGATGGCGCGACTCGAAGTCTTCGGGGTGTCCGCTCAGGGTGGATCCCTTGACGCCCACGAGAGCCCGCTCGCCAAGGGCGAGATCTGTGACCGAGTCTTTGCCAAGGATCGATCGGGCATGCCGGTCTCGCTCGTTGCGCCGATGCGTTGGGCAGTCTTTGGCCAGTGAGCGTCGCTCACCAGCTCCTGTTCGGCTACGACGGCGGTCACCGCCTGCTCGCCGGCTCGCGCGAGCTCCCGGCTGACACGCTGCTGCTGCTTCAAGGAGCAACCGACGCGGCGATGAACGCCGACTCGCCGGCGCTGGTCACCGCGGTCGCGCTACCGGCAGCCGACGAGTACGCCTTCTGCGTCACGTGGCCGGCACCCGAGATGCCGAGAGCGGGAGCGGTCTGGGGTCACGTCCTCCTCGTCAGTGCCGCCGACCTCGGCGACGCCGGCCACTTCCAGGCATTGCTTGGGTTGCCGCGGCGGCCACTGGACGCCGCGTCCGATCTCGCCTCCTACAACTCACCGCTTGACCTGGGGGCGCCGACCGGGGTCTCGCTCGAGCAGCTGGCGCCGCTTGCGAGCGACCGCGATGTGCTTGAGCGGATCGTGGCGGCGGTCTACGGGTCAAGCGACTCGGCGGTGTGTGTTCACCCGGATCTCGCCGCCGGCACGCGCGCAATGCTCGCGGTTTGGAGCGGCCAATGGCCGAAGCTTCGCGCCGGCTTCTCGTTTCGCACCCGCGAGCTGTTCCGGGCAAGTCCGTCGAGCTTCGATCTCACCGTCGCTGCCAAGGTCAGCGGCGGCGGCGCGGTCGCACCCGCCGCGGAAGCGGAACGGACTCCACGCTGGGTCGCCGCGATCGTCGAGGATCTCCTTACCAACGCCAGGACGCCGCTGCGCGAATTCCTCTGGACCTTTGGGCCCGACGGCGCGCCCGACCGTGTCGCGCTGCGTCGGCTCGCCAAGCTGTGGACGCGGGTCGCCGCCGGAGATCCGACGCGCGTGCGCAACTACCTCGAACGCCGCTGGCCCGAGCGCTCCGGAGGCGATCTTAAGTACGCGCTGTTTGGCGCCGGCCAGGACCGCTGGTGGGCACTCGATGAGCGCACGCGGGTGCGCACGCTGGTGCACGCCGGCGGCGACGCCTGGGATCGCGACGGCCTCGAGCTCAAGCGCCGCGCGCGCGCACTCGGAATCCGCTGACGCCCGCGAGTCGACGACTCGCGCCACCTAAGATGGAGTCCGGGCGGCAAGCGCGGGTACAAGCACGCCGACGAATCCGTTTCTCTAACCCGGAGGGGTTGATGGAGCAGAAGTGGTGGACCCTGATCGCCGTCTGCGTCGGCATCTTCATGCTGCTGATCGACATCACTGTCGTCAACGTGGCGCTGCCGTCGATCCAGCGGTCTCTGCATGCCAGCTTCAGCGACCTGCAGTGGGTTGTCAACGCGTATGCGCTGATGCTCGCGGCGCTGCTTCTGACCGCCGGGTCGCTCGCCGACCTGTTCGGGCGCAAGCGGATCTTCTCGATCGGCCTCGTCATCTTCACCGCGGCGTCGCTGACTTGCGCGCTCGCGCAGAGCCCGCTGATGCTGAACGTCTCGCGCGCGGTGCAGGGGATCGGCGGTGCGGTCATGCTCGCCACCTCGCTGGCGCTCATCGCCGAGGCCTTCCGCGGCCGCGACCGCGCGGCGGCGTTCGCCGTCTACGGCGCGGTGATCGGTGCGGCGGTGGCGGTCGGGCCGCTCGTCGGCGGCGCGCTCACGTCGGGACTCGGCTGGCGGTGGATCTTCTTCGTCAACGTGCCGATCGGCGTCGGCGCCTTCGCGCTGACGCTGCGGACGGTGGCCGAGTCGCGCGACCCGGGCGCGACGCGGATCGACTGGGCAGGCCTGGTCAGCTTCTCGGGCGCGCTGTTCCTTCTGGTCTACGGCTTGATCCAGGCCAACTCCGCGGGCTGGGGTAGCGCCGAGATCATCGGCTGCTTCGCCGGCGCCGTGGCACTGCTCGGCGCATTCGTGATCGCCGAAAGAGTTCAGCAGCGGCCGATGTTCGACCTGACGCTGCTTCGGCGCCCGGCCTTCGCCGGCGCCTCGATCGTCGGCTTCGCGCTGTCGGCGTCGATGTTCGCGCTGTTTCTGTATCTGACGCTCTACATCCAGAACGTTCTTCGCTTCTCGCCGTTTCAGGCCGGGCTTCGCTTTCTGCCGATGACGCTTCTGCTGTTCTTCGTCTCGCCGCTCGCTGGGCGGCTGACGACGCGGGTTCCGATCCGCGCGCTCCTTGCGGCCGGTTTGCTTGCGGTTGCGGGGGCGCTCGTGCTGATGAGCGGGCTCAGCGCGAGCTCAAGCTGGACGCACCTGCTGCCCGGCTTCATCCTCGGCGGGATCGGGATCGGGATCGTGAACCCGCCGCTAGCCTCGACCGCCGTGGGGGTCGTCCCCTACCACCGCTCGGGGATGGCATCGGGGATCAACAACACCTTCCGCCAGACTGGGACCGCGACTGGCATCGCAGCGCTCGGAGCGGTCTTTCAGCACGAGCTCACCGTCCGCACCCTCTCGGGTCTGCGCCACGCCGGACAGCTCGGAGCGGTCGCCCACGTGGCGCACGGCCAGCTCGGCGCGTCGCTTGCCTCGGGATCGGCTCAGACGCTCTCAGGAAAGCTCGGGCCCGCCGCGCGAGCGGCGCTCGATCACTCCTTCCGCGTCGCCTTCACCGGCGCTCTCAATGAGATCCTGCTGATCGCGGCCGCGATCGCGCTCGTGGGCGCGATCGGTGGCCTCGTCCTCGTCCGCCGCTCCGACTTCATCGCGCAGCCCGGAGCGGACGCCGCGCCGGCCGCGGCGTGATGGTCGGACTGCGGCGGCTCGCCTACCGCATCGCCTACCGCCTCCTTTGGCTCGCGGCCCGCGTACGCGCTCCGCGCGGGCGAGGCGCGGCCGCCGTGCTGCTCTGCCGCGGAGAGGTGCTGCTCGTGCGCCACAGCTACGGGCCCGACCGCTGGGAGCTCCCCGGGGGCGGGGTTCGCCGTCACGAGGAGCCGGCCGCCGCGCTTGCGCGCGAGCTTCAGGAGGAGCTCGGGCTGACGATCGGCGATCCGGTAGAGCTCGCCGCGCTGCCGGGGCCCGGGCGGCTACGCCATCACCAGACCTACATCTACCGCGTCGACATAGAGGAGCCGCGGGTTCGCCCCGACCCGGTCGAGATCGCCGAGGCGGCGTGGTTTGACCCGGCTTCGCCGCCGCGGCCGCGTGGGCCGATGGTTAGCGCGGGGCTGCGGGCGGTGGGCGGCTAGGCCGCCGCGACCTGCGCGGCCGGCGCCCCGCTCATCACGATCTCGCCGTCGCGGGCGTCGATCGTGACCGCCTCGCCCTCGCGGATCGTCCCGTCGAGCAGGCCGATCGCGAGGCGATCGACGAGCTGCTTCTGAACGACTCGCTTGAGCGGACGGGCGCCGTAGACCGGGTCGTAGCCGAGATCGCCGATCAGCTCGCGTGCCGCCTCGCTGACCGTCAGCGTCACGCCGCGGGTGGCGAGCCGCTCGGTCACACGCGCCAGCTGAAGCGTCACGATCTCGCCGAGCTCCTCGCGGCTGAGCGGCTCGAACTCGACGATGTCGTCGAGGCGGTTGATGAACTCGGGCTTGAAGTGCTCGAGCAGCGCCTCGCGCAGATCGCCGCCGGCGGGGCGGATGTTCGAGGTCATGATCAGCACGGTGTTCTTGAAGTCGACCGTGCGGCCCTGGCCGTCGGTCAGGCGGCCGTCGTCGAGGACTGCCAGCAGCGTGTTGAAGACGTCGGCGTGGGCCTTCTCGATCTCGTCGAGCAGGACCACGCAGTAGGGGCGGCGGCGAACGGCCTCTGTGAGCTGGCCACCCTCGTCATAGCCGACGTAGCCGGGCGGCGCGCCGACGAGGCGCGAGACGCTGTGGCGCTCCATGTACTCGGACATGTCGATCCGGACGATCGCGTCCTGGGCGTCGAAGAGGAACTCGGGCCTGAAATGCGCCCGCACGGCCTGCATCACCTGCGCCCGGTTCTTGGCCACGTCGCCGCCCTCCACCGACAGGAATTCGGTGCCCAGGTTGGAGGTCAGGATGATCACTGTGTTGCGGAAGTCGACCGTGCGGCCCTGGCCGTCGGTCAGCCGGCCATCGTCCAGCACCTGCAGCAGCACATTGAACACATCGGCATGGGCCTTCTCGACCTCGTCGAACAGGATCACCTGATAGGGCCTGCGCCGCACCGCTTCGGTGAGCACGCCGCCCTCCTCATAGCCGACATAGCCGGGCGGGGCGCCGATCAGCCGCGCCACCGCATGCTTTTCCATGAACTCGCTCATGTCGATGCGCACCATGGCGGTGTCGTCATCGAACAGGAAGGCGGCCAACGCCTTTGTCAGCTCGGTCTTGCCCACGCCGGTCGGCCCCAAGAACAGGAAACTGCCGATCGGCCGGCTCGGGTCGTGCAGCCCCGCCCGCGCCCGCCGCACGGCGTTGGACACCGCCAGCAGCGCCGCCTCCTGCCCGACCACGCGCTGCCG
>DATGHN010000224.1:0-2645 GCA_035308005.1 Solirubrobacteraceae bacterium | reverse complement strand
CGAAGAAGTAGGCCTGGTTCGCGGTACCGTCGCCGAAGTAGGCGACCGCGACGCGGCCGCTGCCGCGCATCGCGAGCGCGACGCCGGTCGCCGCCGCGATGCTGCCGCCGACGATGCCGAAGCAGCCGATCAGGCCGTGGTCGAGGTCGACGACGTTCATCGAGCCGGCGCGGCCGCCGTTGACGCCGGTTTCGCGTCCGAGCAGCTCGGCGATCAGCGCCTCCGGGTGCAGGCCGCGCGCGAGCGCGTGGCCGTGGCCGCGGTAGGTGCAGGCGACGCGATCGTCTGCTTCGAGCGCGCTTGCGAAGCCGACCGCGACGGCCTCCTGGCCTGAGTAGAGGTGCGTCGTCCCGTAGACGTCGCCGCGCAGGAAGAGCGCCTGGATCAGGTCCTCGACGCGGCGAATCGTGAGCATCTGCCGGTACAAATCGAGCCCGCTCTCGGCGTCGAGCGCCGCTGTGGCCGCGACGTCCTGGTCAACCGCACTCATGCCCGCAGTCCCTCCATAGGGTCAGACATCATGTCAGGCCTGCGCGACATAGGCCTCGGGGATCCAGTCGCCGCCGATCCGTGCGCCGGCGGCCCCGCCGGCGCGCGCGATGATGTCGTCGCGCGCCTCGATCGCCGCCCGGCGCACCCGCGCACTGTCGACGCCGAGCAGCTTGCCGTCGCGCTTGACGACCGTGCCGTCGACGAGGATCGTGTCGACGAGGCCCGGATGGCCGTTGTAGACGAAGGCGCCGATCGGGTTGTTCATCGGCGTCATGCCGAAGGAGTCCGCGCGCACGACGATCACGTCGGCGCGCTTGCCGGGGGTCAGACTGCCGACCTTCTCCTGCAGCCCGCAGGCACGCGCACCCTCGATCGTCGCGAACTCGAGCACGTCGCGGCAGGTCAGCTCCATCGCCGTGACGGAGGCCTCGCCGCGCTCGCGCGCCTGCTCGTTGTCGAAGCCGCGCTCGGTGCCGATCGTCGCGCGCATCGTGCCGAACAGGTGTCCACCGTTCGAGCAGCAGACGTCGATCGAGAGGCTCGGCCGGATGCCCGCCTCGAGCAGCCGTCCCGTCGCCGGCCAGCCGTGCCCCATCTGCAGCTCGATGTCGGGTGAGATCGAGGCGCTGGCACCGGCTGCGGCCATCATCGCGAGCTCGTCGTCGGCGAGCGTGTTGCAATGGACGAACGTCATGCTCGGGCCGAGCAGTCCCGCCGCCTGCAGTTGCGCCACGGGGCGATTGCGCCCCCATTCGCCGTCGCCGGCGTGGCAGCTGATGCGCAGCCCAAGCTCCTTGGCGAGCTGCCAGTCCTGCTTGGTCACCTCCATCGTCGCGAACTGGTTGCCGCGCGGGGCGAGGCACAGCGTGACGAGCGCGTCGTCTGAGGAGAGCCTTCCCTCGCGCAGCCGCCGCACGTCATCGGCGGGATGCTCGAGCGCGCTGACCGGCTGCCAGTGACGGTGACCGCCGCCGTGCCCGAAGACGACGCGCGCCCCGCTCTCCTGCAGCGCGTCGACGGCCGCATCGGTGTGCTCGTCGGTGTTGAGGTTGTGCGACCAGTCGAGCAGCGTCGTGATCCCCGAGTCAAGCGCCTCGAGCGTGCCGATCAGGTTCGCCGCGTAGGTGTCCTTCGGGCGGTAGAGGCCGCTGAGGGTTCCGTGCAGGCCCGTGAAGTAGTGCGCCAGCGTCCAGTCCGAGGCGATGTTTCTAAACAGCGCCTGCCAGGTGTGGCGGTGCGTGTCGATCAGGCCCGGCAGGACCAGGCAGTCGGTCGCGTCGATGACCTCGGCGTCGCTGACGCCGAGCGACCTGCCGACCGCGGCGATCGCGACGTCCTCGATCAGCACCTCTCCCCCCTCGATCTCGCCGAGGAGCGGATCGACGGTCACGACCGTGCCGCCGCTTATCAGCGTTCGCTTCGCCAACGCAGCGGCGGCGTCAGCGCGGCGCGACTGTCGGGGCTTCGGCAGGCTTGCCGTTGCCGTGCTGCGCGGCGACCGGGAAGTCGGCGCCGCGGACGTAGGCCTTGCCGGCGACGAGCAGCTCATCGGCCGGGAAGCGCGTGATCACCTCCGGCCCGTCGGGCGTCACGACGACCTCCTCCTCGATCCGCGCCGCCGAGCGCCCGTCGCTTGCCGGGCAGTAGGTCTCGAGCGCGAACACCATGCCGACCTCGATCTCGACCGGATCCCTGAAGGAGTGAAGGCGCGAGATCATCGGCGCCTCGTAGAGGCCGACGCCCAACCCGTGGCCGAACTGCAGGCCGAAGGCGGCGCGCTCGTCGGGCAGGCCGAGCTCCTTGGCCTCGGGCCACGCCTCGGCGATCTTGTCGGTCGTGATCCCGGGGCGGACGAGGTCGATCGCGGCGTCGAGCCACTCGCGGCAGCGGCGGTAGGCGTCCAGCTGCGACGGCGTCGCGTAACCGACGTTGAACGTCCGGTAGTAGCAGGTGCGGTAACCGTTGAAGGCGTGGATGATGTCGAAGAAGACCTGGTCGCCGGGGCGAAGCAGGCGGTCGGCGAAGGTGTGCGGGTGCGGCGCGCAGCGGTCGCCGGAGATCGCGTTGATCGCCTCGACGTGCTCCGAGCCGAGCTCGAAGAGCAGCTTCATCGCCGCGGCGACGACCTTGTTCTCGGTCACCCCCGGGCGCAA
>DATGHN010000223.1:0-4617 GCA_035308005.1 Solirubrobacteraceae bacterium | reverse complement strand
CACGAGCTTCCTGCCGCAGTTCGTGCGCGGCCATCACGCCTCGTTCCTGCCGCTGCTGGCGCTTGGGCTGATCTTCTGCGCATTGACGCTCACGTGGCTGGTTGGCTACAGCGTGCTCGTCGCGCGCGCCGGCGACTTGCTCCGGCGCGGCCGTTTGCGGCGGGCGTTGGATGGCGTGACCGGCGTCGTGCTGCTCGGGTTTGGCGTGCGCCTCGCGTTCGAGCGGCGCACGTAGCGGCGCCGGCGAAAACGATCCGTGCGGCACAGATGCCTGGCGAGCGCTTCCGCCAGGCATCCTTGAACTCCACGGCCGAGGTCCTCCGGCGGCCGACGCCGCCGGAGAGTGACTCGATCAACCGCCGAAGTCGTACCTCGTAAACGAGCCGCCGAAGCCAACCAGCGCCGAGTCGATAGCGAAGTCCTCGCTGCCGTAGGGCACTGTGCCGGAGCTCGAGTTGCCGTTGTCGACGCTGATCTGAATGATCGTCGCCGAACCCGCGTTGCCCTGGAAGAAGGACATCGGCTGCGGGTCGTCCTGGGAGCCGGCATTCGTCGGCGAGTTGCCGCCCGGCATATCCGTGCTGTACCAGACGTTCCCCTGGGCGAAGCCGTCGACGTTCTCGACCGTCCCGACCTGCGGCGTGATGCCGTTGAAGCCGGGGACGTAGTCCAGGTTCGTAAACCCGCTGGCGAACTTGGAGTCCGCGTTCGCGTTCAGCAGGGTGACGTGGACGTTCGGTGCGTTCGACCCATCGAGCTGGTCGATCGTGTACGAGAAGCCCATTCCCGAAAGCGTCGAAAGGGGCGCGGAGTAGGGCTTGACGATGCCGATCGCGCCCTGGTACGTCGAGCTGTCGAAGCCACCGTAGGTATGGAGCGCGCCGTTGGAGAACACGGCGCCGTTGCCAGTTTTGGGATCGAGGCCTGCGCCGCCGTTTCCGGTCGTGTCGATCGTCCAGCCGGCGTCGCCGCTTGCGAGCACGGGCGTCGCCGGGTCGAGGCCGTTGGCGCCCGCGGCACCGGTCGCTCCCTGCGGACCGGTCGCGCCCTGCGGACCGGTGTCGCCCTGGGGGCCGGGGTTGCCCTGGGGACCCGGGTTGCCCTGCGGACCAGGGTTGCCCTGGGGACCCGGATCGCCCTGGTCGCCCTTCCAACCGTGGGGGCCTGTCGCCCCTGTGGCTCCGGCGACACCCTGAGGACCGGCGAGGCCCTGCGCTCCTGCCGGGCCTGCCTGACCGGTTGCACCGGGGATTCCTTGGATGCCTTGCGGGCCGGCCGGGCCGCGCGACCCGCGCGGACCGCGGACGTCCCTGGCGAGCTTCCTCAGCACGCTGGGCTTGATCTGATGCGTCGAAGTGATGATGTAGTTGTCGGCTGCGTACGCGCCACCGCCTGCCACAGCCAGAAACAGCGCGGTCGAAGCAACGACACCGGCAATCGAGGGTTTACGCCTCAAGGTGGTTCCTTTCGTTATCTATCCACACCCAGAGGTCCCCCCGGCACACTCTCGGCCTGCCGCACTAACGGGCCGGCCGGTCGCTGTTTGAGGGTGACTTTCCCCCCGCGTACTAATTCGGACGTCGCGCAAGTCGCGGGCGCGAAGGAGGCCGGGTGCGCTGATGCGCACCGCAGCCGCTCACGGCTCGGCGGACGCCCAAAACGAACGAGCTGGTGCGCTAGCTTTCGCCGCGTGGGGAGGGTTTGGAATCAGGGGTGGAGGTATGCCGTCGCGACGGCACTTGTCGCGGTCGCGGCCGCAACGCTGATTTCGGTGGGCGGGGCCGCCGGTTCGACTGGCGCGATCGGGTGGAGGACGGTGGCGCCCGATCCGGCCGTCAGCGGCAAGGATCAGGTGACGAATCTCAGCTGCACGCCGACCGGCTTTTGCCTGGCAGTCGGCTTGACCGGCGAAACGGCCGCCTGGGGTGGCTCGTCTTGGCGGCAGGCGCCTACCATCAGTCGCGCCGTGGGGTTTGTGTCGGGCGTGTCATGTGCGACGTCGTCGTTCTGCGTCGCAGTCGGTTCATCGAGCACCGTGAAGCGCACCGTCAACTACGCGGTCACCTGGACGGGCAGCCACTGGCAAGCGCCGGTCAAGCTCTATACCGACGTCGGCGCGGGCGGCGAGTACGACCTCGTGCACGGCGTGTCCTGCACCAGCCTGCGCTTCTGCATGGTGCTTGGGAATGTCGGCTCGCTGGTGTGGGACGGGACTAGGTGGACCAAACACCATGGCGCCACCGGAGGCACCGACGGCAACGGCGTGCTCAGCTGTTCATCGAGCCGGTTCTGCGCGAATATCCACGACAACCTCCCGAACTACTGGAACGGGTCCTCGTGGCACTGGAGGTCTGATCAGGCGGAGGGTCTGGCAAACGCGATACCGCGCGACGACGCGTTCATCAGCGAGCTTTCCTGCGTGTCGGCTTCATTCTGCGTGGCGGTCGACGCACGCACGCCGCCGCTGATCTGGGACGGACGCAGCTGGCTTTACAGCACCGTCAGCGGTCGGTCCTCGGCGCTGACGTCGGTGTCTTGCAGAACCGCATCGTTTTGTATCGCGACGTCGTCCACGACCGGCCGCGCCATCGAGTGGGATGGCGCCTCCTGGACGTCGATGCCACCGCTTGGCCTCGGCCGGCTACCCACGGCCGTTTCTTGCAGTGACACGAGTCACTGCCTCGCGGTCACCGACAAGGGAGCGAGCGCCGTAACGACGTAATCGCTGTGAGGGCCGGCGACTGTTCCGGCTCGCTACGCGGCCTCGCCGAAGCTCTCGACCAACCTGAAGAAGTGGGCGTGGGACTCCGCTATAAGGCGCAGCTCGCGAAGCGCACCGTGAACCTCGGCGGAGTCGGTCAGGGCCTGGAGGTCTTTGAAGGTTCGCATCGTGACTCTGATCATCACGGCGCCCAGATCGTCGCTCTCGTAGATCTGCGCGGAGACGAACCCCTCGTGGCCGGCGAGCAAGTCGCGTGTGATCTCGCTGATGCGCTCGATCAGTGCCGGCTCGCGCGACGCATCTACGGTCCAAACGTCGATCAGAACCGGCGACTCCGTCGCTTCCACGGTGCGCAGCTTAGTCGGCGCGGGATGCGCGCGCTCGCGCTTCGCGCGGTCGCAGGGCATAGGCTGGCCCACGGTGGGGTTGTTTCATCCGACAGCGCGGCTTTGCCGCGAGCTGACGCAGGTGTTCCCCGAGCGCCCGTTCTCGATCGAGTTCTGGGACGGCGGACGGGTGCCCGCCACCGAGGCGCGCACGCCGACTTTCTTTGTTCGCCGCGCATCGGCGATCGCACACGCGCTAAGAGCACCGGGCCCGCTCGGGCTTGGCCGCGCATACGTCGAGGGATCGCTTGAGACCGACGACATCGATGCGGCCTTCGTCGTCGTCGACGACTGGGTGCCGCCGCCGATCACACGTCGCGATAAGGCGCGACTCCTCGGTGCGCTCGTGCTGGCGGCGCTTCCGGCAGGGATTCCGCGGCGGCCTTCAACCGAGCTGCTGCTGCCCGGGGTGCGCCACAGCCCGGAGCGCGACGCGCAGGCGATTCGCTACCACTACGACGTCGGCAACGACTTCTTCGCGCTGTTTCTCGACGAGTCGATGACCTACAGCTGTGCCCTGTTCTCACGAGGTGCGGAAACACTCGCGGAGGCCCAGCGCGCCAAGCTCGATATGGTCGCCAAGAAGCTCGAGCTGCGAGAAGGGCAACGCGTGCTGGATGTCGGATGCGGCTGGGGCAGCTTTGCGATCCACGCCGCGCGCGATTACGGCGTCAGCGTCGTGGGGATCACGCTGTCGCCGTCACAGGCCGAGCTGGCTCGCAAGCTGGTCGTCGATGCCGGCGTCGCCGATCGCGTCGAGATCCGCATCGCCGACTACCGCGAGGTTGCCGGCGAGGCCTTCGACGCGATCGCGAGCATCGGCATGGCTGAGCACGTGGGGCAGTCGCAGATCGACAGCTACGCCCGCTCGCTGTTCCAGGCGCTGAAGCCGGGCGGGCTGGTGCTCAACCACGCGATCAGCCTGATGCGTCCGGAGGAGGATCCGCTCGCTGACAACTTCACGATGCGCTACGTGTTTCCCGACGGCGAGCCGCTGCTGCTCTCGCGCGTCCAGCTGGCATTCGAGCGCGCTCGCTTCTACACCGAACACGTCGAGGGCTTCATGACCGACTACGCGGTCACCCTGCGCCATTGGCACGACCGCCTCGACGAGCACCCCGTCGAAGCTGAGCGGCTTGCCGGCGCCGAACGACTGCGCGTCTGGCGGCTGTACCTGCGTGCCGCACGCCACGGGTTCGATGTCGGCTACACCGCCGTCTACCAGCTGAAGGCGCGAAGGCCCGCCTGATGCATGTTCGCCGAGCGCCCCGGCTGGCGCCTGCCCAACGGTCTTCGGCTAACTCGTGATCGTCACGGCTACGCCAGGCGTGATGTGCATCGCCAGCCACGTGATCGCCGGTGTTGCGAGGCGGATGCACCCGTGGGATACGGCGGTGCCGGGGACCCCGCCGATGTTTCCGACGCCGTGCAGCGCGATTTGTCCTGGCCCGCCGTCGAATTCCTGGAGTGCGTTCGAGCGCGCGCTGAGCGCTAGCGCATAGGGCGCAC
>DATGHN010000222.1:0-2577 GCA_035308005.1 Solirubrobacteraceae bacterium | reverse complement strand
CGGATCGCCGCCTTCAGCAGCCCCTTGGCGTCAGCGGGCGTGGCCGGCGCGAGCACCTTGAGACCCGGCGTCGAGGCGAACCAGCCTTCGAAGGACTGCGAGTGCTGCGCGGTCAGCTGGTTGCCGGCGCCGTTGGGCGTGCGGATGACCAGCGGACAGCGCGCCTCGCCGCCGAACATCGCGCCGATCTTGGCGGCATGGTTGATCACCTGATCCATCGCGACCAGCAGGAAGTTGATCGTCATGATCTCGACGATCGGGCGCTCGCCGAGCATCGCGGCGCCGACACCCGCTCCGACGAAGCCCTCTTCGGAAATCGGCGTGTCGCGGACGCGCTCGGCGCCGAACTCCGCGAGCAGGCCGGCGGTCACCTTGTAGGCGCCGTCGAAGACGCCGACCTCCTCGCCCATCACGAAGACGCGCTCGTCGCGAACCATCTCTTCGCGCATCGCGAGGCGTAGCGCCTCGCGATAGGTCATCGTCTCGAACCCCTGGGCTACCGCGGGCTCATCGATGAGCGTTGGGGTGTCGGTCGTACTCACTCTCCAAGGCCTCCCGCGAAGACGAGCTCGCGCTCGCCGAACGGCGCGCCGGGCAGCATACGGGCGAACTGCGACGCGCTGCCCGGAGCGTACATGCCGGTAGCGAGCGTCCCAACGTCGGGCGCCGGGCTGTCGAGCGCAGCCTGCACCGACGCGTCGACGCGCTCGTGTGCCGCGGCGAGCATGGCGTCGAGCTCGGCGTCGCTGACGCCCTCCTCCGACAGCAGCCCGCGTACTCGGAAGATCGGATCGTGGGCGAGATGGGCGTCGATCTCCCCGCGCGTGCGGTAGGCAAGGCCGGCGTCGGCCACGGAGTGGCCGCGGTGGCGGTAGGTGACCAACTCGAGCACGCCGGCGCGGCGCTCCTCGCGCGCGGCGCCGAGCATCGTCGAGGCCGCCTGGGCGACGGCGAGCAGATCGTCTCCGTCGATTCGCTCGGCGGGCAGGTCGTAGGCCGCGGCACGGCGGTAGAGCTGGGTGACCGCCGAGGCGCGCTCGACGCTCGTTCCCATCCCGTACTCGTTGTTCATGATCAGGAAGACGACCGGCAGCTGCCAGACGGCGGCGAGGTTGAGCGACTCATGCCAGGCGCCCATGTTGATCGCGCCGTCGCCAAGCTCGCAGAGCACCGCCTGCGAGCGGCCCTGGCGAACCAGCCCCAGGGCGAGCCCGGTGGCGATCGGCAGCTGACCGGCGACGATGCCCCAGCCGCCGTAGTAGCCGCGTCCGACGTCGAGCAGGTGCATCGAGCCGCCGCGGCCGTGCGCGCAGCCGCCGACGCGTCCGAACAGCTCGGCCATGACCTCCTCGGCCGGCACGCCGCGCGCGAGCGCGAAGCCGTGGCAGCGATATCCGGTGACGAGCAGGTCGGCGGGGTCGAGTGCGTGCGTGGCGCCGACCGTCGCCGCCTCCTGGCCGGAGGAGAGGTGGCAGTAGCCGCCGATTCGCGCCGCCTTGTACTGGCGTTCGGCTTCGGTCTCGAAGACGCGGATCAGAAGCATCTGCTCGTACAGCGCGCGCAGGGTGCTCGTCGCGATCGCCATCAGGCTCGGTCCTCCTCGAAGTAGTCGGGATGTTGCGCACGGATCGCCGGAAGCGCCGAGAGGACCATGCGAAGGTGGTGGCGGAGGGCTGTCTCGGCGGCGTCCGGATCGCCCTGCTTGAGCGCCTCGAGCACCTCACGGTGCTCGGCGACCATCTCCTCCAGGTAGCGCGGCTGGGGGAGGCTGAGGCGGCGAACGCGGTTGAGGTGGCCCTTGACGCGCTCGGCGACCTCCCAGGCAACCGGGCGCCCGGCTAGCCCGCAGATCGCGGCGTGGAACTCGTCGTCGAGGACCGCGAAGCGGGCGTGGTCGCCGCGCTGCGAGACCTCGGCCTGTAGGCGGATCAGGCCGTCGAGGGCTGCGAGGTCGGCAGCGTCCGCTTCGACGGAGGCGATGCGCACGGCCGCGCATTCGAGCGATTCGCGGATGAACTGTGCGTCTTCGACCGCGGCGACACTGATCGGCGTGACGAACGTCCCGAGCTGGGGGACGATCCGCACGAAGCGCTCGTCGCGCAGGCGAATCAGCGCCTCGCGGATCGGCGTGCGGCTGACGGCGAAGCGCTCGGCGAGCTCGTTCTCGGAGATGCGCTGGCCGGGAGCGAGGTCGCTTGCGACGATCGCCTCGCGAAGCGCCCGGTAGACCTGCCGTCCGGCCGAGGCGGCCGGGGGCTGCCGCAGCCGGTCGATGCGCATGTCCGTCACCAGTTGCATACTTACATACAAGCGGGCGGGAATCAACGGCTGCGCCAGATTCAGCTCTGTGGAGCGCTTCAGGCGCTCGTCGCTGCTGCCTGGCGCGTGATCTGGTCCTTCCCCCAGCGCGCCCGCTCGGCGTAGCCGATCAGCGTTGCGAAGTAGTCGCGGAACGCCGGAACGGCGATCCCGAGCGGGCCGAGCACCTCGCGCGCGTGGGCGTCGTCGAGGCTCGCGCTGATCCCGAAGTAGGGCGCGTAGAGCTGGGCGTCGGCGAGGCGCGACGGCGTCGCGACG